>JBGTNB010000544.1:0-1592 GCA_041743285.1 Gemmatimonadaceae bacterium | reverse complement strand
ATGTGCCCGGATATTTCATCGGCGAGCCATTGCGCGTCCCCGCCGATGCGCACGGCCTCCTCCAGGGCGCGCAACGGGAGCTGCCGCCGCGCGGTGCGGATCACCGTAGCCTGCGCGCCGGCAATGTCATTGTCGGGCCGGCGTGTTGCCACATGCTTGCAGGGATCCCAGACGCTGATGATGTCGGCCGTGCGCAGCGTCCACCAGACGCCGATGCCCAGCACGCTGGAGCGATAGCGCACCTTCTGCGGCGAAATCGTCAACTGCCGTCTCCCAAACAGTTGCGCCAGCCCGTTCGACGTGCTCGCCAAGCCGAGCATCCCCAAGCCCCCGGCGAACGCCAGACGCAGCAGCCACTGCGGCAAGCTCATTCGCCCCGCCTCTTTCCAGATGAGAATGACCGGCACACAACAGAACGTCAGCAGGACCAGCCCGATCATGATGCTGAAGATTCCGGTGTACGAGCCGCTCGCCACGGTATTGGGGAAGTGGATTCGAGTTTCGAACTGGTCCTGCTCGATGCGGACCAGCGGGTCGCGCGGCGCGGCAGATTTATCTGCTTCCGCCGCGGGCGACGGGACTTCGGCGGCATGTCCGACGCGATGGAGAAACAGGTTCACCCGCCACTCCACCCAATCCATCTCGCCGGGCATCAGGTTGCCGCCGAACCGCGGCTTGCGCCGGTCATTCGGATCGTCTCCCACCTCCGGATCGTATCCCTGATCCGCGACCACGATGCCTTGCGGCTTGAGGTCATGCGATCGTGCAACCCGACCCCGCAAATACCACTGCCACGCGCGACTCCGCGGATGCAGCAGGTATTCCTTCACCGTCTCGTGCCGTCCCCAGATGGCTTTGACGATCACTCGCTCGGGCGAGATCGATACGTGCGTATCGGTCAGATAGACCGCTCGCATTTTCACATACGCGACCGATAAAAGTACGGCGGGAACCAACGCCATGCCGATCACGGCCGGCAGCCAACCATTGGAGGCATAAATGACAACGAGCAACATGGCGGCGAAAACGAGAGCTGATCCCAGCAGCGGCATGACCATTCGTCCGCCGCGCGGCGGCAGGTGAAGCAGCAGTTCCTGCTCCGCTTCTTGCCATTCGATCGGGCTACCGTGTAATCGGCGCATCAGAAAACCTTCACAACATCACTTCAACAGAGTTTTTGCCATGCTATTCGCACGTCGCGGCACGATATTGGGCTTAAACGCTTGGCAGAACAAGCCGCCCGCTGTTCTACTGTGCTTGAAAAACGCGCCGCGAACAGCCGGCGCGTCTCCAAGGAATATTCAATCGCAGCATCGAAGGCGAGCGCCCGGTTCAACGTTGAAAAAGGTTCGTTTGTCGAAGCATTTTTCGGCAAGTACGGTCGCCGATGGTCAGGCGATGCGCAGAGTTGAGTTTCTGGGACCCCGTAGCTGTGCCGGAAAGCCACCGCATCGGTAAGCGTCCGGCGGAGACATGGTGTGGGGCTATCGATCAGTGTGTCCGGCTGGTGGTTCGAGCGTGACGCCGGCGACGACTGCGAGCAGCCGCTTTGCGTCGAGATTCTTCCAATCGATAGGTAAGCACGGTCTCGG
>JBGTNB010000543.1:0-3252 GCA_041743285.1 Gemmatimonadaceae bacterium | reverse complement strand
GCATCCGGCCGGCCATCTGGTCGGCGATGAGCTGGGCCGTTCCCAAAGAACTCGTTATACCGAGTCCTTCGTGCCCACCGGCGATCCAGATGCCATCGAGCGCCGGCCATGCACCGATCAGTGGCAGGCCATCCGGAGTGGCCGGGCGAAAGCCGGCCCACGTTCGCAGCGGATCAATCCCAGCGAGGCCGGGAACGAAGTAAGTCGCCCGGTCGATCATCTGCCTGACGATCTCATGGTCTACCGTAGCATCCCATCCGGCCAACTGGCGGGAGGAACCGACCAGCAGCTGGCCGCTAGCCCGTGGCTGCACGTTGAAAGCGATCGACGATTCGGCGAACCCGTGCGCGCTCCGGAGGTAGCCTAGCTCGACCAGCTGATGCCGGCAGAGTGATGCGTGCCGATCGGTGACCACGACGTGACCCTTTCGCGGAACGATCGGAAGCTCGGGGATGAGCTCGGCGGCGCGTGCGCCGGCGGCCACGATGACTGCATCGGCGTCGAGCAGGCCAGCATCCGTGCGTACCGCATGGGCGGCGAGCGCGGTCACGGCTACCCCTTCACACAGTTCCGCCCCCTGCGAACAGGCGAGCCCCATCAGCCATCGCGCGGCGGCCGGCGGAAGGAGCACCGAATCGCCCGGGACGAACAGTGCGCCGGCCAGGCCCGGGCGCAGAGACGGTTCCAGACGAGCCAGCGCGACCGAATCCAACTCTTCGGACCCCACGCCGGCACACGACAAGGTGCGATGCTTTTCCCGCGCCAGGGCAAGCTGCGGCTCGTCTTCGGCAAGCCAGAGCGTACCGCACGGAAGGAGCTCGACGTCGTCAGGAATCCGCGGCGCCACCGCGCGCCAGAGTTGCAGCGAGTACGATGTGAGCGCCAGCTGCGCCTCGGAATCGCCCATCGCGACAAGGTGACCCATCGCCGAGGCGGTGGCGCCACCTCCAGTCGGCCCGCTGTCGAGCACGAGCACGCGCCGGCCTTCCCGCGTTAGGGCCTCCGCGCAAGCCGCGCCTACTATGCCTGCGCCGACGACGATCGCATCGGGTCGGTGCGAGTGCCCTTTCACTCTCCGAATCCAGTACGGAAAGGATCGTCGTCGGCGAATACGAGCGTCGCCTCGGCCGTGATGAAAGCTCGAGCCCGAATGTGTGGGAGCAGCTCCCCGTCAGGACCGGAATCGAGCCAACCGCTGAATACTCCGCCGGTAATGCTCTCCTGGCGCCAGACAGCGCCGATGGGCAAGCTGCCGCGGGCATGCAACACCGCCATTGTAGCCGAGGTACCGGTGCCGCATGGCGACCGGTCGTAGTCGCCGCTGGAGCAAAGCACGAAGTTGCGCGCGTCGGCATCCGAACGTGTTGGAGAACCCGAGAACTCAATGTGGTCGATAGGCTCCCCGTCGGCGCCCCTAATTCCCTGCGCCGTGAGTGCGCTCTCGATCGCCCGCGCCTCACGAGTAAGCTCGGCGGCAGCACCAAGCTCGAGGGGCGCGCGATGCGAATGCGCGAGAAAAAACCAGTTTCCGCCGTAGGCTACGTCTCCACGAACAGCGCCAATCCCCGGCACCGCTAGTTCAACGTCGAGTTCGTGACACCGCGCGGGCACATTCTCCATTGTTATCTCGCCCGCATCATCGAGGTCGACGCTCACGGTGCCGGCCGGCGTGTCGAACTGCCACCTCCCCTCGCCCAGCCGGCCCAGATGCACGAGCGTTTGCACGACACCTATCAGTCCGTGCCCACACATGCCGAGATAGGTGCGACTATTGAAGAAGATGATGCCGGCGGTGGAGGCGGAGCGTACCGGAGGCGTAAGTAAGGCACCGACCATCGCCGCGTGCCCGCGCGGCTCGCAAACGACGGCGCGCCGAAGATGGTCGGCGTTCTCGGCGAGTGCCTGGCGGCGGAGGGCCATCGTGTCTCCGGCCGGCAGCGGCCACCCATCGATTATCACGCGAGTGGGCTCGCCCTCGGTATGCGAATCAATCACATGCATGGTGGCCGGCATCACCGCCGAACTGTCCGCGAAGCCGCTCATGGATTGATCTGAACCGTCTTGGTTTCAGTATAGAACTCGCGGGCCGCCGGACCCTGCTCGCGGCTACCACTGCTCGAACCCTTCGTGCCACCAAACGGTGCGTGAGGATCGACTCCCGTCGTATCGCCGTTTACGCGAACGAGGCCGACTTCAATCTCCTGAACCCACCGCAGTGCTTGACGCAGGTCTGCCGTGAACAGGGATGCGCTCAATCCGTATGTAGTGCGGTTGGCGAGGGCGATGGCTTCCTCTATGCCAGACGCCGTGAAGCTGGCCAGCACCGGGCCGAACAGTTCCCGCTGCGCGAGCAGGCCGTCGGGATCGCCGCCGCGTACCACCAGCGGTGCGAGAAAGTTGCCCCTGGCGAAGCCATCGCCATCAGGGATGCTTCCGCTGTAGACAGGCTCGGCACGCGCTTCGTCGAGCGCGCGGCGAATTCCATCGCGCGCCGCAGAACTGATCAATGGCCCAACGGCGGCCGCCGGATCCGTCACAGGGCCTAGCGGGAGCCGCTCGATCTGGCGTTCCAGCGCGGCGCCGAACGCGTCTGCCACGTCCGAGACGACGATGACTCGGCTCGTCGCCGTGCATTTCTGCCCGCCGAAGCGCATCGCACCGGCCGCGGTGAGAGCGGCCGCGCGGTCGATGTCCGCATCGGCGAGCACGACGACGGCATTCTTTCCACCCATCTCCGTCTGGAATCTGATGTTGCGCTCCGCGGCAACCGAGGCCACCTCCCGCCCAACGCGTGCTGAACCGGTGAAGCTTATTCCGCTGACCTCGGGTGCACGCAACAACGCCGCACCAGCCGTGTCACCTCGGCCTAACAGTACGTTGAACACGCCGGCCGGAAGCGAGGCCTCACGAGCGGTTTCGGCCAGCAACGTGGCAGTGTGCGATGCCATCTCCGACGGCTTGATGACGACCGTGTTGCCGAACGCAAGCGCCGGGGCGGCCTTCCATAGTGGGATGGCAAGCGGAAAGTTCCACGGCGTTATGAGAGCCACTACTCCCAACGGCTCCTGTAGCGAATACTGCAGCGATCCGGCGACTTGTGCCGGAATCACGTTTCCCACCGAGCGGACCGCTTCGCCGGCGTAATATCGAAGGATCGTCACGCAGCGTCCGACTTCGCCGCGCGCCTCGGCGATCGGCTTGCCTACCTCGCGGCAGACGGCCTGCGCCAGCTCCTCCTGCCGCGCGGCGATC
>JBGTNB010000542.1:0-9964 GCA_041743285.1 Gemmatimonadaceae bacterium | reverse complement strand
CGACGACTTCGACCAGCGCGTCATTGACTGGCTAGTCGCCGAGTTCAAGAAGGATCAGGGGATCGATCTCTCCAAGGATCCCATGGCGCTCCAGCGGCTCAAGGAAGGCGCCGAAAAGGCCAAGATGGAGCTTTCGACGGTACAGCAGACGGACATCAACCTGCCCTTCATCACCGCCGACCAGTCGGGGCCCAAGCACCTGAACTATTCGCTCAGCCGAGCCAAGTTCGAGCAACTGGTGGATGAGCTGATCCCGCGCACCATTCCGCCCATGTCGCAGGCCCTCAAGGATGCGGGGCTCAAGCCCGAGGAGATCGACGAGGTGATTCTCGTCGGTGGTTCGACGCGCATTCCCAAGGTGCAGCAGATCGTCAAGGACTTCTTCAAGAAGGAGCCGCACAAGGGCGTCAATCCTGATGAGGTGGTGGCGATCGGCGCGGCGATTCAGGGCGCGGTGCTCACCGGCGAGCAGAAGGACGTGCTGCTGCTCGACGTGACCCCGCTGTCGCTCGGCATCGAGACGTTAGGTGGCGTAATGACCACGCTCATTCCGCGCAACACCACGATACCGACCCGCAAGACGGAGGTCTTCTCCACCGCCGAGGACAACCAGACGCAGGTGGAGATCCACGTTCTGCAGGGCGAGCGCGAACTGGCGGTCTACAACAAGACGATCGGCAAGTTCCAGCTCACCGGCATCCCGCCGGCTCCCCGCGGACTGCCGCAGGTAGAAGTGACGTTCGACATCGATGCCAACGGCATCCTGCACGTCACGGCCAAGGACAAGGCGAGCGGCAAGGAGCAGAAGATCCGTATCGAGTCGTCGAGCGGACTGTCCGAATCCGAGATCCAGAAGATGGTGAAGGATGCCGAAGCGCATTCCGAGGAAGACAAGACTCGGCGCGAGGAGATCGACACGCGCAACCGAGTCGACAGCCTCACGTACGAGGTCGAGAAGAATTCCAAGGAGTGGGAGGACCGCCTTACGCCGGAGCTCAAGACGCGCCTGACGAGCGCCGTCGAGCGCGCCCGCAAGGCGCTACGTGGCGATGACATCGCCGAGATCCGGTCGGCGCAGGAAGAGCTGACGACCGCATACCAGGAAGCCGGTCGGTCGTTGTACTCGCAGACTGGAACGCCGGGCGAGGGAGGAGCCCCGGGAGCCGAGCAGCAGCCCGGCGAGCCGGCGGGCGCGCAGGGTGCGGAAGCCGGGAAGGAGGATGTGGTGGAAGCGGAGTACGAGATCGTGGACGAGGGCAAGAAATAAAAAGCGGGAAGCGGGAAAGGGGAAACGGGAAACGGGAAGGGGGTGAGGCTGGGTCGGTAGAAGTTCAGGTAGTCGGCGTCCCACCACGCCCTCGACCCCCGACCCCTTCCGTTTCCCCTTTCCCCTTTCCCCTTTCCCGCCTTCCTCAAGCCTGACCTTATCTTGACTTCCTCCCCGAAACTTGCACACGCAGTCGAGTGTAGAATTTCGGTACCAACTCAATACGGATGGCCGCATGACACGTAAGACCTCCAGCCTGCGCGTCGCCATAGTCGCGTCGGCTGCGTTCATCGGCGGATTGGCGATCTCGTCGGGCTTCAACATGACGCCGTTCGGCCAAGCGCAGCAGCAGCAACAGCAACAGCAGCAGCCGGCCGAAAAGGACATTGCCCCGCTCAACGAACAGAGCGACGCCTTCGTCGCCATCGCCGAGAAAGTGACGCCGGGCGTCGTGTCAATTCAGACCCGGCAGGCGCCGCGTAACTCATCCCGCCAGCAGCAGCAGCGCGGCCAGATCCCGCCGAATCTGGAGGAGTTCTTCGACCAGTTCGGGGTGCCGCAGGGGCGCGCACCGCGTGAAGGCGCCGGCTCCGGGTTCATCGTCTCGACAGATGGCTACATCCTGACGAACAACCATGTGGTGGCCGATGCCGAGCGCGTCACTGTCGCGCTGGAGGACAAGCGAGTCTTCGATGCGAAGGTGGTCGGGCGCGATCCTTCGACAGACGTCGCGTTGATCAAGATCGAGGCAAACGGGCTACCCACGCTCGCGCTAGGCAACGATCGTGCGGTCCGGGTTGGCGAGTGGGTGCTCGCGATCGGGAATCCGCTAGCGCTCGACTTCACGGTTACGGCGGGGATCGTCAGTGCCAAGAACCGGAGCGGCGCATCGCTACGCGGGCTCTTTGCCGACGAATACGCGATCGTCGACTACATCCAGACCGACGCGGCGATCAATCCGGGCAATTCCGGCGGACCGCTCGTCAACTCGCGCGGCGAGGTAATCGGCATCAACAGCGCCATCGCCAGCCCAACCGGTACCTACGCCGGCTACGGCTTCGCGATCCCCATCACGCTCGCCAAGAACGTGATGGATGATCTGATCGAGCACGGCCGCGTGCGGCGTGCGATAATCGGCGTGAGCATCACCGACGTGACGCCGGAGGATGCGCAGGTTGTCGGTCTCAAGGAGATTCGGGGCGCCAAGGTGGATGGCTTTACTCCAGACGGTCCGTCGCCGGCGCGTGACGCGGGTCTGGAACCGGGCGATGTGATCATCGCCATCAACGGAGAGCAGGTCGATCGCGTCAGCGAGCTCCAGCGCATCGTTCGGAATCTCGAGCCGGGACAAACGGTCAGCGTCGAGGCGATGCGTTTCGGCGACCGCAAGACGTTCCGCATGCGGCTGGCGGAGGCAGCGCAGGAGGAGCGGGTTGCTCGGGCTGAGGCTCCGACGCGCGAGCAGGACGTGGCGTACGACAAGATCGGACTCACCGTAGCGCCGCTCACAGCTGAGCAGGTTCGTCAGGCCTCCCTGGCGGATGACGAGCGCGGGGTAGTCGTCACCGATGTCGATCTGAACGGGCCGGCTTACGGACGCATCGGTACGTTTTTCGTGATCACCAACGTGCTGCATCCGCAGGAGAAGCGGGTGCGCACCGCGCAGGATCTCGAGAGCGTTCTGTCGGCGGCGCGCCAAGGCGATATAGTGAGCCTGCTGACCTACGATCTGCGCGATCCACGGAAGTCGACCCGGGTGGTGAATGTGAGGGTTGGGGGGTAAGGAGCGGGATGCGGGGCGCGGGATGCGGGGCGCGGGATGCGGGAGGCGGGAGGCGGGACGAGGGGTGCGGGACGAGGGATGCGGGACGAGGGATGCGGGATGTAGAGTGACGTGCGAGTGATCGCGTTGAAGGAACGACCGGCTGACCACTCCCATCTCGTCCTCGACTCACATCCTCGTCCTGCAACCCGCATCGCGCGTCCCTCGTCCCTCGTCCTTGCGGGAGTGGCGGAATTGGTAGACGCGCTGGACTTAGGATCCAGTGGTGAAAACCGTGGGGGTTCGAGTCCCCCCTCTCGCATGGATCTCCGCGCGGTCAACTTACGGGAGTGCCTCGCTGCTTCCTGCTTCCCGCTTCCCGCTTCCCGCTTCCCGCTCCCCGTTCCCGCGCCGTTGTGCGCTACGTCATTGTTTGCGCGATGCGCGCGGTACATCATGCAAGCATGATCGCTGAGAACCGTACCGTGTCCCGCAAAACCCGCCGGGACGGCAAGCTGGAGATTTCGCCTGCGGCCGCCAGCGTCATAGCGGCATTCGGTGACGAGTTCCAGCTGGAGACAGACGGCATGGCCGCGCGCGGGCGGCTCATCGGGATGCCGTGTACCTGCTCGAAGGCGACGTCCAACGGGTCGCACGTTCACTACTTCGTGGAATGCGAGTCGCTCAAACTACTCGCTCCCGATGCCGTGGTTCGAGTGGAGATCGAGAAGGGAACGCAAACGGTGCGCGTAGGGACTTAGTCGGGGGTCGGGGGTCGGGGGTCGGGGGTCGCGGGTCGGGGGTCGCGGGTCGCGGGTCGGGGGTCGCGGGTCGGGGGTCGGGGGTCGAGGGTCGAGTGTCGGGGTTGAGCCTCGCGTGTATCTCGCGCACGTTCCCATCCCATCGCCCACTCCCATCCCCCTCATGGTTTTATTCTCGCTTCTCGCATCTCTCATCTCGGTTCAGACACCGGTCTCCGCACCATCCTCCATTGCGTTCACTGAGTCGTTCGACGCGCACGCGCGCGACCTGAGCCTCGTCGGCGGAAGTGCGCTGCTATTGCGTGAGGGGAAAATCGTGGCGCGGCATCACTACGGGCTAGCCGATCGCTCGTCAGGCGCGCGGATCGATGACAGCACGATCTTCCACTGGGCGTCGATCACCAAGACACTGACCGCCGTCGCCATTCTGCAGTTGCGCGATCGCGGCCATCTCTCGCTGGACGACCGGATCACCACCTGGATCCCCGAGCTCCGCCGTATACACGATCCATTCGGTACGCTCGACAGTATCACCATCCGTCACCTGCTCACTCACTCGTCAGGTTTTCAGGCGGGCACATGGCCCTACGGCCGCGGCCGGCCATGGGAGCCGTTCGAGCCTGCGGCGTGGGATCAGCTCGTCGCGATGATGCCGTACCAGCAGCTGCACTTCCCCGCCGGTACCCGCTACGGCTACTCCAACCCGGGCTTCGTCTATCTAGCGCGTGTCATCGAGGCGACCACCGGCGATCCTTGGGCGGTCTACATCCAGAAGAACATCTTCTCGCCGTTAGGGCTCACCCGCAGCTACGTCGGCGACACTCCGTACCACCTCGCCGCGCACCGCTCGCACAACTACGATGTGCTGCGCGACTCGGCCGGACGCGATACGCTGATCGACAACGGCACGGACTTCGATCCGGGCATCACGATCCCCAACAGCGGCTGGAACGCGCCGCTGGATGATCTGGCGGCCTGGCTAACGTTCCTCACCGGCGGCGCCACTCCGGCGCAGCAGGCCCGACATGATCTGGTTCTCTCACGAGCATCGCTCGAGGAGATGTGGCGTCCGGTCGTGAACGTCTCTCCCGACTCCGCTGGCCGCCCGCGCATCGACATGGGACTTTCCTTCTTCATTCACCAGGTCGCCGGCCGACCCATAGTCGGCCACACCGGGAGCCAGGCCGGCTACCGCTCGTTCATGTACTTCGACCCGCAAACGAAGAGCGCGATCGTCTGGTCGTTCAACACCGCCAACGCCCGCGCTGGCCAGCCGGCCGGCTGGGCGCGCGGCGAGCTGGTGGAGCTCGCCTGGCGGACGATTCGTTAGGAGCCACCCGGTATTGCGACTGCGTAGTGCTCCCGACAACTTGAACTACGACTGACCAGTCGGCAAAAGGCGACCTACAGGCACTTCGTCATGGACGACTGGCTTCGCGGTGGCGTTAGGTCAGGCGAATTGAACCACAGAGGACACGGAGGACACAGAGGACAGCCTTACAAACAAAAAAGGCTTTCACGATTGTGACCCATGCCGGGCGTGCGCTCGGTGTTTCTTGTTTCTGCTGTCCTCTGTGTCCTCTGTGTCCTCCGTGGTAAATCTTGCGGAGCTCGAGCTCGATGAGATGTGCCTCACGCGCCACGACCGTCAAGAATGTACGAGAAGTTTTAGATCATGTTCAGAGGGGCTCAATCCTACGCGGTCGAGCCCCCGCGTCGCAGAGAGCCAGTACGGGGACGGGCAGTAGGATCGCAGCTGACATACATTGGCAATCCCTTCGGAGCCACATGGACTCAGTCAGATTACTGCGGTATCTTGGCAACGCCGCTCATCGTTGATTCGGACCTCGATCAACTCGACAGCACGTTCTTTCACTCAGGGAGTGATCTATGCGTTATTCCGCTACCTCGCTTCTATCCGCCTTTATGTTCCTCGCCGCGTGCGGTGGAGGCGATAACGAGGCTAACGTCGAAGCCGGCGGCGCGCCCCAAGCCGGTGGGCAACCGGCAACCACCATCCACCTTGTAGTAGGTGGCGGGCCCCACGCTGGCACCTACGACGTGACCTCGGCGGACATTACCTGCTCCTATGGCTTTGCTGGGCCAGGATCGTGGGGCAATCAATACAGTGTATCGGACAAACAGCCTAACGAATTCAGCTCGCTTCAGTTGATCGTGCCCGACACCAAGGACGCCGCGGACGGAACCGAGACTTTTTCGCTTACCGCCGGCTTCGGCTCCATGCTGGAGGCAGGCTACACCGAGCATACGATCAACACCGGAGCCACACTGGGTGGCACGGATCCGAATATGGAGCGCAAAGGAAGCGGGACCATCACCGTGGACGACAAAGGGCAGACCGGCAAAGTGACCTTCAAGGGGACGACTGCGGACAACGTCACCCTGGAGGGCACCATTGACTGCCATCGCCTGATGCGCGGCGGAGAGTGACGCGGATCGGTCTCCGGAGGGGGTGAGCTCAATGGAATACGGGCTCACCCAGCGATCGCCAAGATTCCCGATTCCCGATTCCCGATTCCCGATTCCCGATTCCCTATTCCCGAGCGCGCCGCCCCCTCCGACCGACGAACAAAGCCGGCAACACAAGCATCGTCCCGAGTGTACCGGCGGCGATCCCTCCAGCGGTGGCCAACGCTATCGCCCCGAAAAGCGAATTGGCATCCGTCCCCCAGGCGAGCGGAATCAGACTGGCCAACGTCGTCGCCGTTACGATCACGATCATACCACTCCGCTCGGCGCTCGCTCGGATGATGGCGTTCACGCCTAACGGACCACGCAGCCGGCGGCGGAGGGCCGCATCGGCGAGCAGGATCGTCTGGTTGACCGCGAGGCCGATGACGATGATCACCCCGACCGCCGCCTCGCGCGTGAACGGGGCATCGGCAATCAGGAACGCCGCGGCCACTCCTGCCAGCGCCATCGGTAGACTCGCCAGCACTATTCCGGCCGCCCACACGCTGTCGAACACTACCGCCACCGCCAGCGCGACCAGGATGACGCCGACTCCGAACACCAGCCACAGGCCGCGGTCACTTTCGTCAGGCACGAAGCCGCCGTAGGTCGCGTCCTCTACGCTCATCCCAGCGGGAACGGCAATACTCTTCATGAACGATTCGTGCGTGCGCTGCGCGAGCTTGGTGGGGCCGCGAAAGTCGTACTGCACCTGCCGCACGTATTGCTGGTCCTCGCGGGTGATGCTGCTCTGCGTCTCCCGTTCGCCAACGGTCGCCAAGTCGCCGATTCGCACCGGCGCATCGCCCGGCGCAGGGATCGTCGCCAGGCGTAGCTGCTCGAGCGTCCGCTCGCGAGAGCCTTTCGTCTTGAGCGAAACGGGAATCTCCTCGCCGCCGATCTCCAGAAGCTGCCGCCCCACCGGTCCGCGCACCTCCCGCGACACCGCCTGTGACAGTTCCGTCGCCGTCACGCCATAGCGGGCCAGCGCGTCACGATCCGGCTCCAGCGTCGCGGCGAACGATCGCTCGCCGCCGAAGAAGCTTCCCGCCGTTATGCGCACGTCGCGCACACGCGCGATCCGCTCCAGCCGCTGCTGCAGGTCGGTGCTGAAGCGCTCCACATCTTCGTAGGCGTAGCCGAGGACCTTGATCGAGTACCGGGAAGAAACTACCGATCCGCTGCCGGACGAAAAGCCGGGACCTTGCCCGCGCACCGAAATCCGCGCGCGACCGATGTATGAGGCGCGATTGATCATCTCGTCCTCGAGCAGGATTGGCAGCGCGGTGAGCGCCGCCTCATCGGTGAATCGGACGACCATCCCTGCCGCGGAAGGTCCGTAGCTCTGCACCACGACCTGGTCGATGCCTGGGAAGCGTACGGCCATTTGCTCCAGAACCCCGATGGCGTCGCTCAACGACTGCGGATCGGAGCCACGCGGAAAGGAGATCGACGCCGAGATGACGGTATCCTGCCGCCCGTACCCGCCAAAGGCGAACCGCGTGCCGCCCGACCAGAACAACCATCCGATCACGGCGATGGCAACTGTCGTAAGGCTCAGTACGGCCCATCGGAAGCGGACGATGCCGCCGACCGTTCGTGCATAACGGCGGCGCGCCCGCCGTGCCAGCTGCCCGGCGCCTCGGCCGGGCTTCCCCGCCCCGATAGATGGGACGATCAACAGCGCCGCGATCACCGACCAGACCAGGCCGAGCAGAAACGCCGCGGCAAAGGGCACGAACGCCGCTCGGGCATTCCCCTGCAGGTAGAGAAAGGGGAGGAGTACCACCGCAGTCGTGAGTGTTCCACCGATCACGCTCGCCGTCATGCGCTGGCCCGCCGCCGTTCGTGCCGGAGCCGCCGGCGCTGCTTCGCGCACACGGAGCGCCACCACCAGCCCGTTCTGCACCAGAACCCCTATCCCCATGCCGAGTCCCGCCAGCGTCAGCAGGTTCGCCGGGATCTCCAGCAGATGCAGCGACAGCGCGGTACCGCCTACGGCCACCAGCACGGTGAGCATAACGATGCCGACTCCCCGGGCATCGCGAATGGCGACGACCAGCATCAACGTCACGGCCAACAGCGCGATGGCGCCGCGGATCGCCAGCTCCTGGAGCTGCTCGCTCAGGTTCTCCGAATCGTCGGAGGTGAGTGAGATACGCACTGCGCCTGGCAGGAGCCGCTGCGCTTCCACCATCGCTTCCCGCACCTCAGCCGCTGTCGCAATGGCGTCGGCGCCCGCCTGACGCGCGATGCTGATCGCCACCGCCGGCTCGCCATCAATGCGGAAGAACATTCCGCGCGCGTCCTCATCCGGGTGCACCGATGCCAGCTCACCCAGGCGAAAGACCCGGTCACCGACGCCGATCGGCAGCGCCTCCAGCGCTTCGATCGTCTTGGGCTCATCGCGGATTACCACCGGGCGTTCCGAAGCGCCGCTCCGCTCGATCCCCACCGACTGCACTACCCGGGCGTCGCGTATGACATCGGCGAGCTGTTGCGGCCTGACGCCGATGCGGCGCAGCAGCTCCGGATCGTACGAGACCGTGATCCCCGGTTCGACGCCACCGCGGACGGAGATGCCTCCCGCGCCGGGTATGGCGCTGACGCGCGGCACCACCCGGTCCTCGAGCAGGCGCTGGAGCGTCCCCGCGGTGAGCGGTCCCGATACCGTATAGCGAAGCAGGGGCGCTTCCTGCAGCTCCTGCGGCACGTAGTTCGTCACTACCGGCGGTATGACCCCTACCGGCAGCTCCGGACGCAGCATCTCCAGCCGCTCGAGAATGGCCAGCCTGACGATCTGCACGTCGCGGCCATCCTGCAGCTCGACTGTGATGCTGGCGCTCTCGTCGCGCGAGTCGCTGTTGCTCCGGTGCACGCCGCGAACCCCCTGCACCGCCCCTTCGATAGGCGCGGTAACGTACATCTCGACCATCTCCGGCGACGCACCGGGCCAGCTGGCCATGATCTGCAGCCTCGGCAGCTCCACTGCCCCGCGCGTGGCGAGGGGCAGCCGCACGAACGCCATCGCGCCAGCAAGCACTATCGCCACGCTGGCGGCCCAGACGACGGCCGGACGGGTGGAGCACCAGGCTATCATCTGGCCAGCCGTGCCTCACGACGATGCTCCACCCAGAAGTACACCGTGGGCAGGAGGAAGAACGTCACCAGCAGCGCCGACACCGAGCCGCCGATGACGCCCGCCGCCAGCGGCTGGTAGAGCGCGCCGCCACTACCGAGCCCGAGGATCAGCGGCAGCACTCCGGCGATTGTCGTGAGCGACGTCATGACGATCGGGCGCAACCGCCGCTGCCCGCCGAGTAGGATCGCCTTATGGAGCGGGTGCCCCTCTTCGCGCAGCCGGCGTATCGCGTCGAGCTTCACTACCGCATCGTTGTCGGCCACTCCGATCATCACAACTATGCCGATGAGTGCGACGGCGTTGATCGATTGTCCCGTCATCCACAGGAAGATGAAGCCGCCGGCGGCGGCAAGCGGGACCGTCGTCATGATCACCAGCGGCGTGGTGAACGAGCCGAACTCGCCGGCGAGCACGAGAAAGACCAGCGCGGCGGCGAGCAACGCCACGAACACGAGCTCGTCCGACGTGCGGCGGCGCTCCTCGTCGGCGCCGCTAAGCGACCAGCTCACTCCGGCCCCCAGCGGCAGCTCACCTAACGCGTCGCGCACGTCACGCGCGGC
>JBGTNB010000541.1:0-5846 GCA_041743285.1 Gemmatimonadaceae bacterium | reverse complement strand
CGGAGAGCGCCCTGCTCGCCGCCGCCGGCGCCATCGCCGGCATCGCCGTTGGCGCACTGGCTCTCCGCGCGCTCATTGCCGTGGGCCCGCAGATGCCGGGCCTTACGACTGCCAGTCTCGACTTGAAAGCAGTGTCGTTCGCCGCTGGGCTGGCGGTTATCGCCGGTCTTATAGTTGGGATTTATCCGGTGATCCTGTTGCTCGGCAAGGGGCACACGGGCCTGTCCGTGGGGGATCGCGCGATCGGCGGCGGGCGGGGGCCGCGGGCTATTCGAAGCAGCTTCGTAGTGGCGCAGTTCGCACTCGCGCTGCCGCTCCTCGCGATTTCCGGGCTCCTGCTCACCAGCTTCTTGCGCCTTCAACGCGTGGATCCCGGATTCGATCCACGCAACATGCTCACCGTGACAGTCTCGCTGCCGGCCGGACAGTATGACACGAGCCAGAAGGTCGCGAGCTACTGGGCGCGAGCGTTGCCGAGCGTTCGCGACGTTGCCGGAGTTCTCGAGGCGGGACTCGGTTCGTCGCTGCCGCCTGACGACTTCGGAGGGAGCAACGACAACTTCAATCTCATCGACCGCCCCGTCGCTTCGGGCATGGCTGAACCGAACGCGCCATGGCCCTTTGCCGATCAGGAGTTCTTCGCCACTCTCGGCGTCAGGCTGCTGGAGGGTCGTCTGTTCGCGCCGTCGGATACGGGCGCCGCCCCGGTTGTCCTGGTCAGCCGTGCGTGGGCCAAGAGGCACTACCCTGGCGAATCTCCGCTTGGAAAGACGATGGTACGCGGCGGATGCACTGATTGTCCGCCGACCACGATCATCGGCGTCGTGGACGACGTACGCTATTCCGGATTGGCCGGTTCACTGGAGTCGATGCATTCGCCCGTCACGGAAGGCTGGCCGAGGACGCTCGTGCTTTACGTAAGAACCGCGGCGTCGCCCGATGAATTGGCGATACCGGTTCGCGAGGCGCTCAGGTCGGTTGATCCGTCGGTGCCGCTCGACGACGTCGCATCGATGGACGATCGGCTGTACACCGCGGTCGCGCAACCGCGACAGTGGGCCACGCTGCTCGGCACCTTTGCAGCGACGGCGCTGGGGCTCGCGGCGATAGGGGTGTTCGGAATGCTGTCGTACATGGTAGGTACACGCCGGCGCGAGATCGGAGTGCGCATGGCGCTTGGCGCCGGTCGGCGAACGGTGGTGCGCATGGTCGTTGCAAGCGGATTCGTGCACGCACTCGTCGGGTCCGCGCTCGGGCTCCTCGTGGCGCTCGTCGCCACACGCACCCTGACGACCGTGCTGTACGACGTGAGCGCCGCGGACCCCGCCACGCTTGCACTCGCGACGCTGACCCTACTGGCCGTTGCATTGTTGGCCTGCTGGCTTCCGGCGCGCCGGGCCGCCACAATCGATCCGTTCGAGGCGATCCGGCACGAGTAGGACTCGCCGGTTGCCGCTGGGTCGCTAACCGCTGCGCGCCAACGAGGGTCGGTTGAGTTTCTCCACCAGACGGCGTCCGAACGCCCCGGCCGTCGCCGGTGTGCTGAGAAATTCATACGGATCGCGTGGATCGTGGCCGATCGCCTCGATCTCGATCCGGCTGCCGATTCCGTGTTCGAGGGCGAGCTCTTCGACGAGCTCGACAACCGCCAAGTCCTCCAGTGCGAACCCGGTGGAGTCGAACACCCTATGACGCCGTTGCCAGGCGGCGAAGCGGTTGGGATCCCTAACGACTTGGTGCAGCTCCGGCCCGATCTCCCCCGTCACGAGCTGCTGGCTCTCGTCGGCGTTACTGTGTCAGGCCGGCCACCTGACCTCGAGGGCGCCGAGGCCATCGTGGGCTCATTCGTCAACAACATGCCCGCTCGGCTGCGAATCGATCGTGCGCAGCTCGTCAGCGAGTGGGTGCGCGGCGCTCAGCGAGATCAGGCCCATGGTCATGCGCACGAGCATGTCTCCCTTCGCGACATCCGTGAATGGGCCGAGGTACCCCAGCCGCACCCGCTTTTCGACACGCTCGTCCTGCTGAACCTCGCGGAGGCGCCGGAGACGGCCGACTGGCCGGATCTCGAGCTGCGGCTCGTGACCGCCACGCTGGACGCGGGGTACCCGCTTATTCTTGCGGCCGGGCTCGAGGGAGACGGGCTGGTGCGGTCACTCGTGCACGACGCGACGTTCCATGATGCCGATACCGCTCTCTCGGCAGTAGCCAACGCACTCGCGGCGATCGCCGCCGCGCCGAGCGAGGCCAACGTCGAGACGCTCGTGGCCGGGGTCAAGCCGCTGCCGGCCGCGCCGGTGGGCGTTATGCGGGCTCCCGCCAGCAGTAACGGTGTGTCGCGCACCGAGGCCGCTGACGGCGCGACCGCCGGTGCACTGCTCCAGACCTGGCGCGACGTACTCGGTGTCGAGCGGGATCGGCCGGCCGACACAGAGCGTGGAGGATTTTCGCCGGGTGGAGCGATGTGGAAGACGGCACGGCGCTAAGGTGGTCATCGCTGCCGCCTGCGGCATCGCGGCGCTGGCGCTCACCGCCTATCCATACAACGCCTACTTCGACCACGCCCACCTGGTGGATCGCCTGCTCCTGGTGGCGTTATGGGCGGCGCTCATCTGGAGGCCGGTTTTTGCACCGCCATTTGCCGTAGTCGCTAGCGCGATCGGGGGGCAGTTCCAGGTTCCGCTCGAGTAGTACTCGTGGACCGAGATGGAACTGCAGGTCCGGATCCCGATTCTGTTCGGGGCGTTCTGGATCGTGCGATCGCTTGTTGGCGAGCGGCGCGCGGACCTGTTCGTCTTTCTACTGAGCTGCCTGATTGCCGCTACGTGGTGGGCATCCGGGTGGGGGAAGGTCCGCATCGGCTGGATCACGCACCCGCATATCGACTTGCTGCTGCTCGGCGCCCATGCCAACGGTTGGTTAGGCTTTCTGGAAAGCGACGCGGCCGTGCGGATCGCTCATGTGGTTGCCGCCGTGCGGATCCCGTTGATGATCTTCACACTCGTGGTCGAGTGCGGCGCCCTATTGATACTGTGGCGAAGGTGGTCGTTGCCCGCATTCCTGGTGCTCACGAGCACCCTCCACATCGGCGCGTTCGCCCTAACCGGTATCTTCTTCTGGAAGTGGATCCTCATCGACCTGGCGTTCCTGACGTTTCTGCTGCACAGGCGCCGCGTGGAGCGGCTGCGCATCTTCTCCTTCGCGCATTTCGCACTGGCCGACGCTCTGATCCTGGGAAGTCGGGCGTGGGTTGCGGCCCGGAACCTAACCTTTCGACACGCCGCTAACCTACTCGATAAGGCTGGAAGGAGTGGATGCCACGGGCGACGTGCACGTTCTGCCTGCCGGTTTCTTCCGTCCTTACGCGGAGACTTTCGTTCTCGAAACGTTTCCATACCTGACACCGTACCCGCAGCTCACCGGGCCGATGGCGGTTGCACAGAGGCGCAGCGTAGCGAACACGCTGCTGGCGGCGGAGGAGCCGCGAGGCGTGCCGTCCGTCCCCGCACCCATCGTCCCCTGACCCTGTATCCGGTGAGCGGGACCGAATTGTGCGACAGCATCACGGGCACCCATCGTGACCGTGGCGCCGGATTCAGGGAGTGGAAGCAATGAGACGGATTCTCACAATTTTTGTAGTAGCGGCCGTGCTCGGCTGTGTCGCCGTTCCGCGAGCTGAGGAAAATCACGCAGAATCCTCTACGGTGAATGCATCGCCTGACGCGGTGTGGCAGGCCGCGTTGCTCGAGCTGGCGGCACGCGGGCTGGCGCTGGCTAATTCTGACCGGGACGACGGACTCCTGATAACGGCGCCACTAGACCTGCCTCCGGAATCTGTAATCGACCGTCGCCGGGATCTAGCGAATTGCGGCAGCTTGGGCGGCGTCCCCCGGTTCCCTTCGCGGGTGACGTATCTGGTAACGGTGAAAGACGCCGGCGAAGGCGCGAGCGTGCGGGCGTCCGGCGTTTACCTCTCGCAGCTCCACGGTGAGCCCCTGGCCGTACCCTGCGCCTCCAGCGGCGCGTGGGAAGCGTCGTTCGTCGCGGCGGTGCGAGCGAGAGCGGAGGGGTTGCCGTAAAGAGGCGAGGGTCACCATCGTTAGGCCTGCGACGACTGCCGCGCGTCCTCGATTAGGTCGCCGCGAGCACCTCGGACGCACCAGCCGCTTCGAGAGCGACATGTCAATCGTCGCGCAGCACGCGCGACTGGACTCCCTCCAGGCGGAAAATTTTTCGCTCAGCACGATCGCCTACGGCGAATGGTTTTCTATCGCTACGTCAGATGACGTATGGTCCCCTGGCCCCATCCGAACAACTTGAGTGCCATACATGACAGCACTTAACGCTCGCCTTGCCCTCGGAGGACCACGATGCGCTCGTCATCGCTTTGCTTCTTGTTGCTTCCAGCCGTAATGATGGCCGGTTGTAGCGACGCCACCGGACCGGCACCCTCCGGATCAGTGAGCTTCACCTATCACGGATCCGCGCCCGGATCTGTCAGCGGCTCGTTCTCAGTGGAGGGATCAGGGAAGCCCTCTATATTCGATGCAGCAGTCACCGGCGCGATGGCTCGCCGTTCTACCGGGGAGGACTCCCCATACCTCGAAATAAGTGGGTCCAGCGCCGCACCGTCGCAGTATTTCTCAATCACCATTTTCGGAGCGCCGGGTGTCGGCATGCTCCCGTCTTGTGAAGTGGCGACGACCGACTGTGTATACAATGGATACTTTAGGTCGGCCAGCAATAGCTATTGGCACGGCTCGGGCCTGTATACCCAGCCGCCGTACCCCGAAGTGACGGTCACGATCACCGGGATAACGGAATCGAGGGTGCGGGGCACGTTCGAAGGTATGGTGATTGGATCCTGTGGCACGTGCACCGATCCGCTTGCCCCCGACACGCTAACGATCAGCGCCGGGCAGTTTGACGTGCCGTTCCGGCGGTAGCGCCGCCGGCAGGCAAAGCGAAGACAACTTGAAATGAACGCGGTAAAGGATGCCGCCGCCCTTCCCCGCTGGAACAAACGGGCGACCAGCGGAACGATGCGCTACGTCGAATGACGTATATCTGCCCAGCCCGGCCCCAGCGTACCTATCTACTAACTCTCACGTCAGAGGCCGTCAGTGTCGACACGAAGGTGCTTCAAGCCGCTGCGCCGGCTCAGGTTCGCCGTGCTGAGCGCCGCTCTCATATCGGCTACTCTGGCCGCAGGCGCCTGTGTGCAAGCCTTCTGGACTACAGACGTGAGCGCGGTCACGCCTCCAAGCGACACGACGAGTACGCAAATCAGGTCCCCGGTAAAGGTCCATATGTTTGACGGCAGCACCGTCATTTTCGCAGAGGGGGCCACGGTCTCGCGTGATAGTATCACCGGCGACGGCATGAGCTACGCGCTTTTGAGTTCCGTAAGCGTCTCGAGGCAGGCCGTGCCAATGGATAGCGTGATCGCGGTCGAAGCCTTTGAAAAGAAGTTGCTTGCCGCACCTACTGTAGTTGCGACAGCCGCGGCGACCGCCCTCTCGGTCGTTGGTGTCGCTCTCCTCGCGCTGGCAGCCTTCGGCTCGTGTCCGACCATTTACGCCGACAGCGGCGCGGGGGCGACACTCCAAGCGGAAGGCTTCTCCTACGCCATCGCGCCGATCATGGAGCATCGCGACGTCGATCCGCTGCGCGTCCTCGCTGGCACGGGCGGCGTGCTGCGCCTCGAGCTCCGCAACGAAGCCCTGGAAACGCATTACATAAATCACCTCGAAGTGATGGCGGTGCGGCACGCCGACGGCGAGCGAGTGGTGCCTGACCAGCGCGGCCGGCCTGTCGCGCTCTCTGGCTTCGCGCCGGTCGTTCGC
>JBGTNB010000540.1:0-10812 GCA_041743285.1 Gemmatimonadaceae bacterium | reverse complement strand
GCCGGGTGCGTCGGATGGATAGGCGACGGTTACCGGATGCCCGCGCGCGGCGAGGGCTCGCGCCGCGCTGGCGAAGGCGCGTGTGCGGCCGGAGAGCTCCGGCTCGAGGAGCAGGAACAGTACACGCATGCCGTCAGCCCGCCGGCGAGGCTATTGGATCGCCGACCGGATCGTCGCGGAACTGCATGGCGTGCAATCGGTGATAGGCGCCGCGGCGGGCGAGCAGCTCGGAGTGTGTGCCGCGTTCGATGATGCGGCCGCGATCCAGAACGAGAATCTGGTCGGCGTGCACGATCGTCGATAGGCGGTGAGCTATGACGAATACCGTGCGACCCTGCAGCAGGCGATCGATCGCTTCCTGCACCAGCCGCTCGCTTTCGGTGTCGAGCGCAGACGTGGCCTCATCGAGTATGAGCACCGGCGGATCCATGAGCAGTGCGCGGGCGATGGCGATACGCTGACGCTGGCCACCGCTCAAGCGGGTGCCCCGCTCACCGAGCACCGTATCGTAGCCGTCAGGCAGCTCGCGAATGAACTCGTGAGCGTTGGCCGCCGCTGCCGCGGCTTCGACTTGGTGCTGCGAGTACCGCTCGCCGCGTCCGTAGGCAATGTTGCTGCGAACGGTGTCGTTGAAGAGCACCGTCTCCTGGCTGACGATGCCCGTCAGGCTACGGAGCGACTGCAGAGTGATCTCGCGGATATCGACTCCGTCGAGAGTGATCCGCCCGGCCGTCGGCTCATAGAACCGTGGGATGAGATCCACCAGCGTGCTCTTTCCCGCGCCGCTGGCGCCGACCAATGCCACTACGTCCCCGTGTCGGGCAACGAAGTCGATGTCTTGCAGCACGGGCTCGTCGCCGTAGGCGAAGTGTACCCCTTCGAACGCAATCGCCTGACTAAATCCTTCCACCGGTCGCATCCCTCGGTCGGTTTCCGTCTCGGTGGGTGTATCGAGCACCTCGAACATGCGCTCGGCCGCGGCGAACGCATTCTGGGCCGCGGTTGGGATCTGGGATACCTGCTTGAGCGGCTGCAGCAGACGAAGCACGAATGTGAGAAAGGCGAGGAATTGCGCGGCCTGCAGCGTTCCATCGACCAGCACCAGCCGTGCGCCAATGAACAGCAGGAACACCGTCATCGCCGTCCCGATCGTTTCTGTAATCGGCTGGCCAAGCAGCGAGATCTTGGACATGCGCACCAACCCGGCGGAAAAGCCATGGCTGGCGGATGTGAACCTTTCCGCCTCGTGCCGTTCGGCGCCATACGACTTGATCAGCCGAATGCCGCTCACGTTCTCCTGCAGAATGCTCATCATTTCGCCGTGCTCGTCGCGCAACCGCCGGTACCCGCGGCGGAGCCGGGAAAGAAGCGGATTGAGTGCTAGCAGCAGCAACGGCGCGACGACGAGCGCGATCAACGTCAGGCGTCCGGAAATGCCGGTGAGATAGATGACGTAGATCACGATCAACGCCAGGTTCTGAAGCGCCTGGGTGACGATCTGGGTGATCAGTGACTTGGTTTGCTCGGTATCGCTCAGCACGCGGGCAATGACCTGCCCCGTCTTCATGCTGGTAAACCATCCGATCGGCAGGCGCTGCAGATGCGAGTAGAGCGCATCGCGCATGTCACGAACGACGTATTCCTGCAACTTTGCGCCGAGCACACCGCCGAGCCACATGAAAAAATTCTTTGCTGCCGTAACGACAAGGATGATCAGAATGACGTTTTTCAGCGACTCCATCGGGTTCGCCGGATCGAGCAGGGAACCGACGGTGCTATCGAGAAAACGGCTGACCCAACCGTCTCCTGCGGGAATCGGCGACTGGCCGAACAGCGCGTTGAGGAACGGAATGAGGAGCGCCAGCGAGTAGCCGCTGAGCGCGGCGGCGACGATGCTGCAGAGGATCGTTCCGCCCATCAGACCAATGTGCGGCCGGAGGAAGCGGACGAGCCGGCGGAAGAGGCTCACTATCGCCGCGGCGTGAGCAGCGCCACCGGTAGAATGACTTCCTCGGGTGTGACGCCGCCATGCAGAAACGAGCCGCGGTAGCGCGCCTGATATTCGCGCAGCTTGGTCGGATACACGAAGAAAGTGTCACCGGCGGCGAGGAGGGTATTTGCACCCAGCCCGCGCCGGGGCAGCCGAAGGTCGTCGGCGTTGTTGAATAGCAGCGCTTGCTCGGGCCGTTCGGCGCGCAAGTCCTCGCCGAACTTGTAGCGCAGATTAGCCGTTGCGTCGCGCTTGGCGAACACGGTCGCCGGCGTGTTGCAGTGGATGGAGCCGTGATCGCTGGTAACGAGCACCGGCACGCGCCGCGCGGCGGCCTCCCGCAGCAGCGCGAGTAGCGTCGACCGTTCGAACCACTGTCTCGTCAGGCGTCGTAAAGCTATTTCGTCTCTGGCGACTTCGAACAGAATTGCCGATTCGCTGCGCCCATGCGTCAGCAGGTCGACGAAGTTGAATACGAACGCGCTGACGCCTTCGGTGGAGATGGCACCGGCCAGGCGCCGTTCCAGATCGCTCGAATCGCGCGCGGTGCTGATCTTATCGTAGCGCACCGGGGTAGGCCCTCTGAGCTCCATCAACTGATTCTCGAGCAGCTCCTTCTCGTGGGCGTTGAGCGTCTCATCGTCGCGGTCGTGCCAGAGATCGGGTAGGCGCGCGGCGATCTCCGACGGAAACAGGCCGCTGAACAGTGCATTACGCGCGTACGGCGTAGCCGTCGGCAGGATCGAGAACTGGTAACTCGTTTCGATCTCGAACATCGGCGCCAGCACCGGCTGCAGCACCCGCCACTGATCGAGCCGCAGGCAGTCTATGACGACGAGGATGGCCGCCTGGTGGCGGCCGAGGAGCGGAAGCAGGAACTCGGGAACGATGTCGATCGAGAGTGGGGGGCGATCTCCCTCGAGGTGGCGCAGCCACGACGGATACGCCGATCGCATGAACTCGGCGAATTCGCGGCGTACTTCCGGATAGAGCGCCTGCAGCGATTCGTAGAGACTCGTCTCCCCGGCCTCGGCCAGCTGGACATCCCAGTCGACCAGCTCCACATAACGAGAGATCCAGCCCCGCCAGTCAGGCGTACGCTCGCGTTCCATGGTCATCGCCCTGAACCGCTCGACGAACGCGCGTGCCACCGCTTGCTGCCTTATGCGCGACCCTTCGAGGAGCCGGGTCACGACGGTGAGCACCTGGCGCGGGCTGACCGGTTTGACCAGGTAGTCCTGCACATTGACGCCGAGGGCTTCGCGCAGCGTTTCGTCCGCTTCGCTCTTGGTCACCATCACGATCGGCAGGTGCGGATCGAGAGTGCGCAACTCACGAAAGGCCTCGAGTCCGCGCTTGCCCGGCATCTGCTCATCGAGCAGCACCAGATTGTAGGTCCGGCGCCGCAGCATTTCGACGGCGTCGTCGGCATTCGTGGCCGACTCCACCTCGAAGCCGCGACTGCGCAAGAAGATGCGGTGCGGCTCGAGCAGGTCGGCCTCGTCGTCCACCCACAGTATCGTTTTTGCCGGCTGCACCATTAGGCGCAATGTAGTCGCCGAAAAATTGCGAGCAACGCCGCTCGTCACCCCTCTGGTTGCGCTCTACATTGCGCGTCGTGCCCCGTCCCTCGCTCACGCTCGAGCCGCACGAATTCCCATTCCCGGCGCTCGCTGCCTATGCAGCGGCGGCGACGCCGGGACGTGATCGCGAGATCGCGATGGCGTGCCTGCTCGCCGCTCGACTGGTTGCCGGCACACGTCCACCGCTCGAGCTGCCCGAAGAGCCGCGGCGGGCCCGCGCGGCTGGAGCACAAGCCTGGCTGACTTCTCACCAAATGAATGTCCGGCTGCGCACAGCGTTCGCGCGTCTCTTCGAGGCGACGGGAGCCGCAATGCCATTAGCCCTGGCGCGTCCGCTGCGTGCGGTGCTCGACGTGGCCGGCCCGAGGTTGGACGATGCGAGCCGCGCCGAACTAGCATCGCTGCTCGATCAGATCGTGTAACCTCGGACGGCAGCGTGAGTTGCGATGCCGAACCGCAGGGCGTCATATGACGACGCAATTCCTCTCGCAATTCGCATCTCGCACTCTCTTTTCGAATGTCTTCGCCACTTGCCCCCCTCGAGCAACTGATCCAGCGCGTGGACGCCAGCGTCGACGGCGCTCCGTCGCTCGAGACACTGGCGACGGGGTTTCCGACGCTGGACCGCTTGCTGGGTGGCGGCGTACGCCGCGGCGATCTCATCGTCCTCGGCGGCGACGTCGGCGCGGGGAAATCGGCGCTGGCGCTGGCAATAGCGTTGCGGGCCGCTGCTTTGCGCTCGGAGGTGGCTTTCTTTTCGGGCGAGATGACAGTCGAGCGAGTACTCGAGCGAGCGCTGGCGATGGAAGGGCGGGCGAAGATCGACGATCTGCGTACCGGCGAGCTCGATGAGCAGGCGCGCGCGGGGATCGGGGCGGCGGCGCTTCGCCTTCGTGACACGATGCCCAGGTTTGCGAGGATAGCGCGCGACGGGGTGGATTCGCTGGCTACGGAAATCTCCGCTCTCGCCGACACCGAGCTGGTGGTCGTGGACTCGCTTTCCAGTTTGCCGTTAGGCGACAGGACCGAAGCCGAAGCGATGGCCGCGGCGGTTCGTACGCTGAAGCGTACGGCAGTCGAAGCGCGGGTCGCCCTGCTGGTCACGACGTCGCTGCCACGACTGGACCGCAGCCGTGCGGATCCGCGGCCGGTGCTCGACGACTTCGGCGCACTGGGATCGGTCGCTCAGCTGGCCGACATAGTGCTGGGCGTGTACCGCGAAGAGATGTATCGCCCGGGCTACGGCACGGAAGGTGGTACCGAACTTCTGCTGCTCAAGAACCGTAACGGTAAGACAGGCTATCTCGATCTGTATTTCTACAAGGAGTGGATTAGGTTCGAGGACATGGTGGACTGAGCGGAGCGCCGTTAGGAGATGAGAGATGCGAGTTGCGAGAACTGCATGGTCGAGCTGGTCTCGCAACTCGCGCCTCTCATCTTTTTTCGCTAAGGGGCGCGAATACGCCTTACCAGCTCCCGTACCTCGTCAGGCGGAGCCGGTGTGAACTGGCTCACGGTCCAGCAAACCGCGAAGTTGAGCATCATGCCTATCGTACCGACGCCCTGGGCGTTGATGCCGAAGAAGTCGGGAATCACCGGCTCGGCTGCACCGAAAATCTGCGGTGCGCGTATAAGGCCGATCGTTATGGCGGTGAACGCCAATCCGATGATCATCCCGGCTATCGCGCCCTCCTTGGTGGTACGATCGGAGAAAATGCCGAGGATGATGACGGGAAAGAAGCTGGCGGCGGCGAGACCGAAGGCGAACGCCACCACCTCGGCAACGAATCCCGGTGGATGAATGCCGAACCATGCGGCCACGATCACCGCCATTGCGATTACCACCCGGCCGACGGCAAGGCTCTGGCGATCGGTGGCGGATGGATTGATGAGATGGCCGTACACGTCGTGGGCAATCGCACTGGAGATCACGATCAGCAGCCCCGATGCTGTCGAGAGTGCCGCCGCCAGTCCACCGGCGGCTACCAGCGCGATTATGAAAGGGGCCAGCCGCGCGATCTCCGGCAGCGCAAGCACGATGATGTCACGGTCGATCGCCGCCGGCACCGCGGGCCCAGTCTCGGTCGCTCTGGCGCCGAACAGCTCCGCCGCCTGCACGATTCCGTCGCCGTTCGCATCCCGCAGATCGATCAGCCCCGTCTGAGTCCAGTTCTGCACCCAACCGACCGCCTGCACCTGCTCGATAGGCTGATTGGCCAGCGAGCTCAAAACGTAGTACTTCGCGAATATCGCGACCGTCGGCGCGGTGGTGTATAGCAGCGCGATGAACAGCAGGGCCCATCCGGTGCTCCACCGTGCGGCGCGAACCGACCGGACCGTGTAGAAGCGTACGATCACGTGAGGCAGGCCGGCCGTTCCGACCATCAGGGCGGTTGTCATAAGGAGCACATTCATGCGGCTCAGCTCGGTGAACGGCCGCGCATACTGGGTCAGGCCCAGATCCTGGGTGATCTGATTGAGCTTTGGAAGCACCTCGGCGATTGCCAGCTGGGGCACCGGATTACCGGTGAGTATGAAGGCGATCGCTATCGCCGGCGCCAGGTAGGCGAAGATGAGCACGCAGTACTGCGCGATCTGCGTGTAGGTGATTCCCTTCATGCCGCCGAGGATTGCATAGAAGGCGACGATCACCATGCCTATCAAGACGCCGGTGGTGACGTTGACTTCGAGGAAGCGGCTGAACACCACACCGACCCCCCGCATCTGGCCAGCAACGTAGGTAAAGGAGACGAAGATCGCGGCGATTACGGCGACGACCCGTGCGGTCGACGAGTAGTAGCGGTCTCCGACGAAGTCGGGAACGGTATACTTGCCGAATTTACGGAGAAACGGCGCGAGGAGCAGGGCGAGCAGCACGTAGCCGCCGGTCCACCCCATGAGGTACACCGCCCCATCGTAGCCGAGAAAGGCGATGATCCCGGCCATCGAAATGAAACTCGCCGCGCTCATCCAGTCGGCGGCGGTCGCCATTCCGTTTCCTAACGCTCCGACGTTCTGGCCGGCGACGTAGAAACCGGCCGTGGTTTTCACTCGCGTAGCCAGCGCAATACCGATGTAGAGCGCGAAGGTAAGGACGATTATGAGCAGGGACCACTGTTCGATCGACATGAAGTTGAGTCTGGGATCGCGATAGACTGAGTTTTAGAAATGCGAATTGCGAGATGCGAGAAAACTGCATCAGGTGATGTTGTTCCCTAACCCCTAACCCCTAACCCCTAGCCCCTGGCCCCTACCGCCTACTCCCTGACCCTAGCCCCTCGTAGTTTCTTCCGCCTTACGATCGAGCCGGTCCGCCATCCACGCGTTCACGAAAATGAGGATCACGAAGACGTAGATCGAACCCTGCTGGCCCATCCAGAATCCAAAGGGAACGCCGGCAATCGAAAGGGTGTTCAGCTGCTCCACGAACAAGATGCTCATCACAGGGCCAACCAGCGCCCAGATGGCCAGCAGGATGGCGATGCGGCGAAGGGTGGCCCGCCAGTGGGCGCGATGGTCGAATGTCACGTGGGCAGGGGAGCGGGGGAACGGGCGCGGTGAACGCGCGGGAGTCTGCACATCTCGGCGCCGGAGTGCAATGGCAGCGGCCGAGTGGCCGTGTCGTGCTCATGGCCACGCCGCCGAAGATGATCCGCAGTGCGGACTTCGAAAAGAATGCCGCTCCCCCCATCGACATTTGACACCCGATGTCACATTTTAGCACTACGGGTACTTTCCCACATCGTCTCCGCTGCGGAGGTGGTGCGCTGGAATGTCATCGGGTTGCTCCACCCGCCCTGATTCGTCAGGCTGATGGAGTCGCCAACGCAGGAATCGTGAACTCCGTCGCGTACCAGCTTGGCGCGAAGTCGCGTCCAGACCGCCGTCCCGTGCCGACCATGTCTCCAGGAATCCCCAAAGAGTGCCCGCACGATCTCCGTCCGGGCGTTACCGTGTGCCTCCACTGCCGCCGCGCCGAAATGGACGTCTCGCGCGCCAAGGTCGCCCGAGTGGGAGTCCGCGCCGGGGCGGCGGGTCTGGTGATCGCGATAACGGTGGCATTCGTCGTATCGGGCTCTGACGCACTCCGGGATTCCGGCGATCTACAGACAGGGAATCCGCCCTCGCTCGAGACAGCCAGTCTGGTCGGGGCAGACTCCCCTCAGGACAGCTTGGTGAGCGCCGCGCCCAACCCCGTCCGAGGTTCCGCGTTGCTGATGGCCGCCGAGCCCCCGGTACCGCCGGCTATCAAGTCCACGCCCCGGCCGCTCGCGCCATTGGTGGCCCCTGGACGGACTGAAGTGGGCGACGGGCTGTACATCGAGCGCGCTGGCGAAACGGTCACCGTGCACTTCGACACGCCCACGACGAGAACCCGGCGCCGGGACAAGTTCGAAAGCGTTGTTCGCCGTACCCTGCCCGAGGTCTACGGCTCCGCCGCCGAAGCAATCCTCTCGAGCATTCCTGAAGGAACACTCGTCGATCCGACGATCATGGTTACCGATATCGCCGAGCGCGGGCGCGGGGTGAGGCTGGACTCGGGCGACGGATGGAAGTTCTCACTCTGGCCCGAGACCCGGCCGGGCGAAGATGGCCCGCTGGTCGTGAGCTATCGCGTGGCGGTGACTCAGTAGCCTGTAGCTCGGCGGCGGCGACCGCAGCCGCGCCTTGGCGTCCACGTTAGGTCACCAGCCCCGCATTGGCCGGAGTGCCGGCGCGGTCCCCAACCGCCCTTGCCGCGATGGGGATGCTCTACTTGCTCCCACGTGGCCGGCGAAACATGCCTCCCACATGTTCGAGCCAGCGAGCGATTCGCCGCGACTCGGCCGCAGCGTATATTGTCGGCGAAGGCGTGATTGCCGTTTCCGCGCGCCGCATCAGCGCAGACCCGTAGCCGATTCCGCAACATGGCCGGTCACAGCAAATGGAAGCAGATCAAACACTACAAGGCGGCCACGGACGCAAAGCGTGGCGCCCTGTTCACCAAGTTGATCCGCGAGATCACGGTTGCCGCCCGCCAGGGCGGGGGTGATCCGTCGGGCAATCCGCGCCTGCGAACGGCCATCGATACCGCGAAGAACGCCTCGATGCCCAAGGACAACATCGAACGCGCGGTGAAAAAGGGAACGGGCGAGTTGGAAGGGGTGGACTATCAGGAAGTAGCGTACGAAGCGTATGCTCCTGGTGGGGTGGCGATGATCATCCAGGCGCTCACCGACAACCCGACGCGTACGGTGGCCGATGTCCGATTCAAACTGTCGCGAGCCGGCGGCAATCTGGGCGCCACGAACTCGGTCGCCTGGATGTTCGAGCGCAAGGGGCAGATTTACCTCGACGCGGCTCGTTATGCGGATGAGGAAGCGACTCTCGAATACGCGCTCGAGGCGGGTGCCGAGGACTTTTTGCGCGACGGCGAGCAGTACACGGTTACGACCGATCCCACCCAGCTCCACGCAGTACTAACGGCGCTTCAGGAGTCGGGCATTGAGCCAACCGAGTCGGAGATCGCGATGATTCCGAAAAACACGGTGCGAATCGAGGGCAGGAATGCGGAATCGGTGCTCAAGCTCATCGAGGACCTGGAAGAGCTGGATGATGTGCAAAAGGTTGCGGCCAACTTCGACATAGATTTCGAGGAACTTGAACGGCAGGAAATAGGAAATAGGAATTAGGAAAGGGGGGTCGGGGGTCGGGGGTCGGGGGTCGGGGGCCGAGGGGTCGAGGGGTCGAGGGGGCGAGGGTCGAGCGTCGAGGGTCGAGGGGGGAGAGGCGAGAGGCGAATGATCGGGATCAGCGACGTACTCCGAAGTTGCAAATTCGAAATCTTTCGACGCCCGACCCCCGACCCCCGACCCCCCGACCCGAATACTATTCCTAATTCCTGATTCCAATTTTCCTATGTCCTTTTTCCCTAACGCCACTTGATCGTCCTCGGTATCGATCCTGGAACGGCAGTCACCGGTTACGGAGTGGTTGAGGGTTCCGGTCCGCCTTTCAAGCTGCTCGAGTGCGGGGTGCTGCGCACGACGGCATCGGTGTCGTTGGCCAGGCGGCTCATGGAGATTCACGATGGCGTCGCGGCGCTGATTGCCCGCCACCGGCCCGCGGCGATCGCCGTGGAAGACGTGTTCTATGCGCGTAACGTGCGCACGGCGCTGGTGCTCGGTCATGCGAGGGGCGTAGTGCTGCTTGCGGCCGAGCAAGCTGGAATAACGATCGCCGAATATCCGCCGGCGGAGATCAAGAAGGCAGTGACCGGAACGGGTGCAGCAAGCAAGGAGCAGGTGCAGTTCATGGTGGCGCAGCTGCTTCGGTTGTGCGCGGCACCGCAGCCTTCCGACGCAGCCGACGGTGTAGCCACCGCACTCACATACTTAATGAGCTCGCCGTTGCGCCTGGCGCGGATCGGGTGATAGCCCGTGTAGAAGGGACGCTCGCAGCGCGGGACCTCGATCGGGTGGAAATCACCACCGGGGGAGGCGTCACCTACGAGCTTTCGATTCCTCTATCCGTATTCGAGGGGCTTCCAGCCGTGGGCGAGCCGATCGCCCTGCACACGCAGCTCATCGTGCGCGACGACGCGTGGCTGCTCTATGGATTCGCCAACATGTTCGAGCGGCGGGTGTTCTCCCGACTGATGACCGCCACCGGAGTCGGCCCGGCGCTGGCGTTAGGTATTCTGTCGGCGTTATCGGCGGAGCGGGTGGTGCGGGCGATCCGCGACGGCGACATTGCCGCACTGCAGGGAGTGCCGCGAGTCGGCCGGAAGAAAGCGGAGCGGTTGATTCTGGAACTGGGAGACAAGCTGGAGGATCTGGGTGTGGCATCGCCGGCCGCGGGCGCCGGCGTGCGGACGGCTGCAGTAGACGACGCGGCGCGTGCACTCGTTTCGCTCGGCTATTCCCAGGGCGAAGCAGACCAGGCGCTGCGGCTGGCCCTCGATGACGGTGGCCGCGGCATGGACGCAGCGGCACTCATACGTCTGGCCCTATCAAAGGTGAAAGCGAGATGACCGGAGCAGCACGCTGCGCGACGTTCACCGAGAGTGTGATTCGCGAGATGACGCGCATCGCCAACGATGCGGATGCGATCAACCTGGCACAGGGATTTCCCGATTTCCCGATGCCGGGGCCAATGAAGGATGCAGCGTGCGCCGCGATCCACGGAGACATCAATCAGTACGCTGTCACATGGGGCGCCCCCGCCTTGCGATTGGCGATCGCCGAGAAGTACCACCGT
>JBGTNB010000539.1:0-6923 GCA_041743285.1 Gemmatimonadaceae bacterium | reverse complement strand
TAGTCCGCTCACCGGATAGGCAACCCGCCCGTACTGGGAGCTCAAACTCACCGCCGGCAGCCGCTGCGATTCCGCAATGCGCAACAGATTTTCCTGCACCTCGACGACCTCGGCTGCCTGACGAACCGGTGCCCGCTCCGCGGCGCCAGTGTCGGCCCGCGAAATCTCCACGCCAGCAACCCGCACCGGCGCAACGCCCGACGTATCGCCTAGCAGGGTCGTGAGACGCATTGGTTGCTCGAGCGGGACGTCGACGAGCTGCTTGAGGCGCATAAGCGCCAGCTCGCGGTCGGTCCGGCGCCTTACGACAATCGGCAGCTGGTTGTCCCGGGTCACTTGCGCGCGAAGCGCATCGAACTCGGGCTGTGTACCGACCTGCAGCGCCAGCCGCGTTTGCGTGAGCGTGGTCTCAGCCTGTACGAGCGTCGCCTCGGCGATCTCGAGCAACCGCTCACTGAGCACGGCATCGTAGTACGCCTGCGTAACATCGAGAACGAGCTGCGCACGAGCCGAATTCAGTCCGATTTCCGCCGAGCGGCGCGCGGCCGCCGCGGCGCGCGACTGTGCGACGACCCGGCCCCCACTGAAGACAGTCTGCGTGGCATTGAGGCCCAACCGGACCGTGTTCTCCCGCCCAAACGGCAGCTCGCTGAAATCGAAGCCGCCGCCGTCAGGCTGGCAGTCCGTGGCGAGAACGACCGCCGCCTCGAGCGTATCGAGTCGCTCAGCCGGCGTCAGGCCGGCCGACGGGGGCTGAAATACCCGGCACAACGGACGCGTGTCCGGCGGGCCTAGCGATATGCCTTCGAACTCCGACGCGAGCGCTCGGGTGTACGACGCCGTTCCAGACAGCTGTGGAAACAGCTCGCTGCGCGCACGCCGGATCTCGCCCCTCGAACGGGTTACACCGGCGAGCGCAATGCCGACCGACTCGCTGCCCCGCTCAGCCATGGCGATCGCCTCGTCGAGCGACATCGGCGTGGCATTCTCCTGCGCGCGCGCGGGCAGTGCCCAGGCGGCGCCCAGCAACAGACCCAAGGCGGCGGTAAACGTACTATTCCTGTAACGACACATGTTGGGACGAACGATCAGTGTTATATGAGCTAGTTGAAGCGCTAGGCCGTACGCGCCCGCGCAGTCGTTGTTTCGCCAACTTCCCGCGCCGTCGCCGTAATGCCGATGCTGGCAAGTGTTAGGCGCACGTACTCGACGATCGCCTGCTCCGCCGTATCGCCGTACAGTTCCGGCAGAATCCCTCGCCACATCGCGTCTCCGAAGATGGCCGCGAGCAGCATCCAGGCCGACGCACCCGGATCGAACGGCAGCGTGGTCAACCCGTCATTGCGCAAACGCGTGAGATACGCCGCCAGTTCCGCCGCGGTGCCGTGAGGATACTCCTGCGCCGGATGGCCAACGGCTGGACGCTCCTCCAGCTCACCCATGCAGGTGCGGATCAGCGAGCGCCGCTCCAGGAGAAACGCGTGCTGAGCGTTGCCCCATTCGAGGAGCTCGGCGAAAGGATTGCTCGCCCGATCAGGCAGCTCCACCATGTCCACCGCCGGCGCCCCGTGCAATCGAACCGCCTCGGCCAGAAGCGTATCCTTGCACCCGAAATGGCGAAACAAAGTGATCTCGTTTACGCCAGCTTCCTGGGCTATTCGTCGGGTGGTGGCACCCCGGTACCCAGCCTCGGCAAATACCCGTGCGGCCGACGCCAGCAATTTTTCCTTGATATCCATGGCTGCGGAGATTAGCCGCTCAGCCGGAGAAAGCAAGTAGGCACTTACATTCGAGCGGACGCGGGACGCGGGACGCGGGACGCGGGACGCGGAAAAGGGAAACGGGAAACGGGAAACGGGAAATCGGCTCAACAGAAAGTGGAAATGGAGTGCGGAGGCTTCTTTCCCTTTTCCCATTTCCCTTTTCCCATTCCCGCTTTTCAACACCCCCTTTAACTCCCCCTAAGAGACGCTACGGTTGCCGCATCGTCTGTGCGCATGGCGGCGCGTTGGGATCATCCGGCGCGCCGTAACGCGTACGGAGCAGCCGAGCAGGAGCCGTCGAATCGATCTGCAGCACGAAGAGTTTGTCGTACTCGCTTTCGCAGAGCTCGGCGAACTCAGGGCCGCCAAGTGCGGTGATGATCGCCGGGATCGTATTACTGTGCCCCACGACAAGCACCACTTCCCCGGCCGGACGCGCCCGGACGGCCGATGCCGTCGCCTGAGCATGCGCCGCCAGTCCGCCGCCAGCGCCGACGGTAATTGGCGTCAGGCCCAGCTTTTTCGCCAGATGCGCCGCCGTGGCGCGCGTGCGCTTGAACTGCGTTGTGATGATCGAGGAGACACCCGCATCGCTCAGTGCGTACGCCAGCGCCGCAGCTCGCTCCAACCCGGCTTCGCTCAGCTCCGGATCCGGGCCGGGAGCGGCAGCCTTCTCGGCGTGCCTGACGAGTACGACGGTCGACGGCTGCGCGCGGGCAGTAGGCGCCAGGCAGAAGAGAACGGCGGCAACCAGCCAGTAAGGCTTAACCATGCGCGACAATCGGGAAGCGGGAAGCGGGAAGCGGGAAGCCGGAATGCAATCGGGAATGGGAATCGGAGCTCGGGTACCCGATTCCCTATTCCCGATTCCCAATTACCGACGGTGCTACTCCCTCTCCTCGTCGCGCTTGATGCCGTCGTCCTTGAGGTCGTTGAAATAGCCCCAGGTCCAGCCGATCAGCGGTGTTATCAGGAAAAACCACCACGTCATGGCGCCATAGAGTGGCATGTGGGGGAATCCGTGCTGTACGTGCGACAGGCGCGTGTCGTTGTACAGGATGAACAGCGTTACGCCCAGCGCCAACGCCGCCAACCAGAGCACGCCGACCAGACCGAGATTGCGCTTGCGAGAAGACATGGGATCGTTTAGGAGACCTGAATCGTTCGGCCAGAAAAGTAGATGTGGGAGTGGAAGTACGGAAGAGGTCATCACGGCGCCCGGGACCGCGAGCCAGCCTCGATCGAAGGAATAACCACTAGATTTGCCCCTGCTCCTGCGTCGCGTGCACCCTTTCCCACCTCGGTTAAATGTCTGAGTTAGGCAGCGCCGCGGCGGCGCCGTTCGAGCCGTCACCCGGCGCTTCCCCCGTGCCGCGGCGCACCCTGTTCGGCGCACTCGAAATCCTGGGGGCGGCAGCCTGCTTCAGCGCACTCCCGATCTTCACCGTCATTGCGACGGACCGGGGCGGCGCTTCGCTCGAGACCGCACTCGCCGGCCGCTATCTCCTTGGCGCCGTAGCACTGCTGGCCGTCGCCGGCGCTGCCGTACGTTTGAAGATCCGCCAGGGAGAGCTCTGGCGAATGGTGCTGCTCGGCGGCATGGGGCAAGCCGTCATTGCCTGGCTCGCCCTCTCGGCCCTCGCGTATCTACCCGCGGCGACGATGGTCTTCCTGTTCTACACCTTTCCGGCATGGGTGGCGGTGATTGCCGCCGTGCGCCGCACGGAGCCGCTCACGCCGATGCGCATCGTCGCCCTCATTCTGGCGTTAGGCGGGATCTGGGCGCTGGTCGGGTCACCGTGGGCGGGTGCGTTGCACCCGGTCGGCATACTGCTGACGCTGGCCGCGGCGCTCACCTACGCGGTGTACATCCCGTTCATGGGCTCGCTGCAGCGCAACGTTGGACCGGTGATAGCCTCGATGTACGTGTCGCTGGGCGCGGGACTTACTTTTCTGCTCGGCGGCGTCTTTAGCGGGCGCCTTACGACGGTCTCGACGACCGACGCGTGGATAGGCATCGTCGGCATGGCAATCGTATCCACCGCCGCGGCTTTTATCCTGTTTCTGCGTGGGCTCGCGCTGCTCGGCCCCGTACGCACGGCAATCGTTTCTACCGTTGAGCCGTTCTTCGTCACGATCCTCGGCGTACTGGTGCTGGATCAACCCGCATCCCGCGCGATCCTGCTAGGCGGTGCACTCGTAGCCGCGGCGGTAATACTGATTGCGACAGCGCGTGAGAAACCGCCGCGGAGGTAGCACCCGCGCGCCTTCCCACTTCGCACTTCGCATCTCGCATCTCGCATCTCGTTCTCGCATCTCTGTCCGGCTACCTGACTCGCCCAAGCTCTCCATACCCGTCGATCCGCACCGCTCGTACGGTACCATCATGGTTCATGTCGAAGGTCACGAACGAGCGGCCGAGTGCCGGGTCACGCCAGGTGGCGCGAAAGGTGTCATAGTGCCAGTGCTCGAGTTCCGCCACTCTGCCCGGGCCGAAGTCGATCACCAACGCCGCATTCTGCCGCCTTATTCCAAGCGTTCCGTAGAGTGAGTCAGCGTAGCTGCCGGCGTACGCGTCGAGTGCGAGCGAAGGCCTGGTGCCGCCCACGCGCGCATTCTGACGCGCCGCGGCTCGGGTGCGCGACTGAGCCGCCATGGAATCGTACATCGCCCGCATCTCGGAGCTCCAGTCCCGCTGCGGAACGCCTAGATAGGCATCGAACACGCGCCACATGATTGCGTGGCGCAATTCGGCGTGGTCACGGTTGGCGAGCACCACCACTCCTACATCGTGCGCAGGAAGCAGTCCGACGATCGCGACCATGCCATCGATGCTTCCGGTGTGCATCGCCACGAACTCGCCGCGGTAGTCCTGTAGAAACCAGCCGAGTCCGTAAGCGGTGAAATGCGGCCTCGTAAGACGGGCGGTGGGATAGTACGACTGAGATGGAACAAGGAACTGCGGAGTGAACATTTCTCGCCAGGCGGACTCGCCGAGCAGGCGACGGCCGTTGGCGCGCCCGCTGTCCAGCATGAACCGGATCCATTGGGCCATATCGCGGGCGCCCGCGTACACCGCCCCCGCCGGCGCGATGTTGTCGAGGTTTCGGTGCGCGATCGGACGTAACGCGTCACCGATCATGTCGTGCGGAGTGGCTACGTTGCGCGCCGTGTCCAGTCCCACCACCGACGTTCGCGCGCCGCCCATGCCGAGGGGTGCGAACAGTCGCTCGCTCAGAAACCGGTCCCAGGGCAGTCCCGATACTTCGGCGAGGAGCGCACCCGCGGTTGCGTACATGGCGTTCTGATATGCATAGCGCGAGCGCGGCGTAGACGCCAACGGCTGAAATCGCAGCCGTTCGACTACGTCATCGACCGTTCCGCCCGCCGCATACCATATCATATCGACCGTGCCGAGTCCTGTGCGGTGCGAGAGCATGTCTCGAATGGTCGTCGTCGTGGTGACAGCCGGATCGATCAGCTGGAACCGCGGAAGATGGCGGACGACCGGATCATCCCAGCCGATCCTGCCGGAATCGACGAGCATTCCTAACGCGGCGACAGTCATCGCCTTGGTGGTAGAGCCGACGGCGAACAGCGTGTTCGCGTCGACGGCGCCGGGTTTGCCGAGCTCGCGCACGCCGTATCCCTTGGCGAGCAGCACCGAGTCGCCGTGAACGACGGCTACCGACAGCCCGGGAATGTCCCACGCCTTTACCGCTTGCGCTACGTAGCTGTCGAGCCCAGCGATTGGGCGGGGCTGGGCGGCAACAGGGACGGCGATCAGTGCGAACACCGCCCACAGGGCGGCGCGACGGGCCGGACGCGGAGAGAAAGCGGTTGGCATTCGTAGCTCGGCTGGACGTAGAGGTCGAGATGAGGGAAATTGGATGTCAGTTCAAGCGGCTCGCTGCGCCGCCGCTCCGTGCCCGCATCGTTGACCACAGAACACGAGGAACCCACATGCTATATACTCGGCGTTGGGCGCGTCCGCTGATCGTCGCGGTACTCGCGATCGGCATTGGAGCCTGTGATGGCGGGGGTGAGGAGACCGATACCGCTGCTGCCGACACTACGACGACGACCGTGGCAGAAGGCGACTCCATGTCGCTGGTCACTACCGTTACCGGGTTCTCGACGCCCGAAGCGGCGCGATACGATGGCGATCGAGACGTGTGGTTCGTCTCGAACATCAACGGATCGCCGGCGGCGGAGGACAACAACGGATTCATAAGCCGCGTGCGCCCTGACGGCAGGGTCGATTCGCTGCAATTCATTGCCGGCGGCCGTAGCGGTGTCACCCTGAACGCGCCGAAGGGGTTGCTCCTGATTGGCGACACGTTGTGGGTGGCCGACATCCGCGTCGCCCGCGCATTCAATGCCCGCACCGGGGCGCCTATCAGGTCGGTGACTGTCAGCGGCTCGACAATGCTGAACGATCTGGCCCAGGGCCCGGACGGGGCTATCTACCTTACTGATACGGGGCTCGAGTTCGGCGTCGAAGGCGCACAGCAGCAGCCATCGCGCATCTATCGCGTGAGTGGAACGCAGGCCAGCCAGGCGCTGGAAAGCGCCTCGCTGAACGGCCCGAACGGCATCGCCTGGGACAGCGGACGCAACGCCTTTCTGATCGGCTCGTACATGGGAGACTCGCTGTTCGCCTGGGCGCCCGGCGACTCGGCGCCGCGCGGGGTGGCCGCGGGCGCGGGTCAGTGGGATGGCATTGTCGTGCTTCCGGACGGACGGGCGCTGGTTACCAGCTGGACCGATTCGAGCATCTACGTATTGGAAGGCGGCACCGTCCGCAAGGCGTTAGGCGGCGTTGCCTCGCCAGCGGCGATCGGATTCGACCCGCAGCGGATGCAGCTGGCGATTCCAATGCTCATGGAGAACATCGTGAGGGTATACCGCATCCCGGCGATGTGAGGGGATTGTCGGGTCGGTCGGGGGTCGGGGCTCGGGGCTCAAGGACCGAGCGCGCCGGCATTTGTGGAATCGCCATTTCCTATTCCAGACTGTTGAAACACTTCGCCAAGTGTCGAGCCGCCCACCTTGGCGAAGTCCAGAGTGCGAATCGGGAACGGAATCGTAATGCCATTCGCATCGAAGGCCGACTTGATGCGCATTACGCCATCGCTTCTTGCCCGCATGTAATCGGGC
>JBGTNB010000538.1:0-9224 GCA_041743285.1 Gemmatimonadaceae bacterium | reverse complement strand
GGGCCCGGCAGGCGGCGCCAGGCAGAGAGGGCTTCCGCCGCGGCGGCGGTGCTGTCATTCGCTTCCGCCGCGCTGCCCTCGGGCACCAGTGCCACAACGTCCGAGCTGTCGGAAGGATTGGCGTGGGCGAACCAGCCGTCGCCAGCGGGCGCGGTGAAGGTTCCGCTAACGAAATGCTGCAGGTGTTTGGGGGGCATGATCCCACAATATCCATCAGCCACTCGACGGCAAGCAACTCCGGCGTCGTCCTGCCGCGCGCGGTGCGGGAAATGGGAAACGGGAAATGGGAAATGGGAAAGGTGCTGTTCGTCTTCCGTTTCCTGATTCATATTCTCGTTTCCCATTTCCCGTTTCCCGTTTCCCGATTTCATATCTCCCGTTTCCCGTTTCCCGTTCTACTTTTCCCGCTTTTCCTGGCGACGGCCTGCGAAGACCCGGTTGGCAACCGCTTGGGGTCACCCTCCGCGCTTCGACTGGTTTCCGGGAACGGCCAGCAGGATACAGTCGGCGCCACGCTGGCCGAGTCGCTGGTGGTCCGCGTCGTCGACGGGGCTGGCCATTCCCTTCCCGGCATCACGGTGACCTGGGGGAATTCACCAACGGCTGGCGCCGTCGATCCCTTCACCAGCGTTACCGATGCGAACGGCTTTGCGGGCGCGGTATGGCACCTCGGTTTCGTTCCGGGACCACAGACGGCAACGGCGACCGTAACCGGAGTCGAGCCGCTCGTGTTCACAGCGACCGTTCTGGCTGTCATCCGGCCGCGCGCGGTGGACTGGTCGCTGGTTCACCGTGGCCTCCCCGAGCCGGGCGCACCGATAGTGGGGATCGCCGGATCAAACGCGAGCGACGTGTTTACGGTGTCGGCGAGTGGTCGCGCCTACTGGTTCGACGGAGCGGGATGGATCGAACTGCTTTCCGGAACAGTGCCAGGGTTGCTCACTTCGATGTGGGGACCGGCATCCAATCCCATTCTCGCAACTGGGCTCACCACGGACGGAAGCTCGGCATTCGTCGCCAGATTCGCTTTGCAACAATGGATGATTCTGCATAGTGTGCCTGGCGGTTCACTCTACGCGATGCACGGCCGCTCTGCCGACGATGTCTGGGCAGTGGGCAGCGAGATTGCGCATTACGATGGTTCCGCCTGGAAGCGGATTGCGAGCCCCGGCGGAGCGTTGCGCGCAGTGTGGGCGATCGCCGATGGCGAAGCGATCGTCGGCGCTGAAGACGGTGAGGTGTATGAGGTCGACAGCGTGGCGACTCGTCTGGGCGATTCGCCCGGCACCGGTATTCGCGCGATAATTGGCTTCCAGCATAACGACATCTACGCCGGCGATGCGGGCGGCTCGGTTCTGCACTGGGATGGTGTGCGGTGGACCGTCACCGGACAGCTGGGTACGGAACCGATCGTCGCCATGTGGGGATCCGGCCCCAGCGATCTCTGGGTGGTTGGCGCAAGCTATGCCCACTTCGACGGAGTCGCGTGGACAGTGATCCCGGAGGATGAGGCGCAAGCTCATGGTATCGTAGCCATGTGGGGGAGCGCATCCGACGCGATTTGGGCGGTTACGGACTCGATGCGGCTCAAGTTCTACGATGGACAGAGGTGGCGCGAGCACTGGGACAGTCCTACTGCGTTTACGGGTATATGGGGACGATCGGCGACGGATCTGTTCGTTTGTGGAGGACAGGGCACCATTCAGCAGTACAATGGCAATTCCTGGAATGCGGTTTCGCTTTCCGGATGGCAGCCGTGCCGTGACATCGATGGATCCGCTGGCTCCATTGCCGTAGCTACAACCGGCAGTGCGTATGCCTATCGATGGGATGGACAGGACTGGCAGCGCAGTCCAACCGGCGGTGTAACTTCGGAGGGAGTCTGGGTGCATCCTAGCGGCGTGGCCATCGCCCCTGGGCCGGCCGGCACTGTGCTCCGCTACGACGGTGCTGCTTGGACGGCAATGGCCACCGGTAACTCCGCACAGTTGCGCGCTGTGTGGGGGGCGTCGCCTACTAACGTTTGGGCGGCCGGCGATGGTGGCACCATTCTTCATTATGACGGTGCAGCGTGGTCTCCGGTGCCCAGCGGGTCGACGGGAACGATACGGCGCCTCTGGGGCAGCGGAGCGGCGAATGTGTTTGCCGCTGTTGGCGATAGCGCGTTGGGTGGCAGCATACTGCATTACGACGGCACGCTGTGGCGCACTGTTCACAGCACGGCGCAGCCGCTGCTGGCAATCAGTGGGCGAACGGCGAGCGATGTGTTCGCGGTGGGCATGAACGGCGTGATAGTGCGGTTCGACGGGTCGCGGTGGCACGCGGAAACGAGTGGAATCACCGAGACACTCATGGACGTATGGGCGAGCCCTGAAGGCGATGTGCTCGCCGTCGGTGCGCGTGGGCTGATCCTTCGCGGCCGCCGCTGAAGCCCGTCGGCTGAGGCGCGGCGGGTGCCGATGGGGGTTTGCATCCGGCCGCGTAGCGACGCAGCATTGCGCCATGAATTTCGCGACGCAATCGCCGAGCGTGCCCGCCCGGCGAGCCTGGTCTAACCGGATCTCCCTCGCCGGCAGGTCGGGAAAGTCAGTTGATGAACTGGTGCCTCGTGGTGCAGCACTTGCGCAGGCACCGCCGTCGTGACTTCAACCTCTACGCTCTCCCGATGGCTCGCCGCGCCTCCGCGCCACCGCGACGAGCTACTGATGGGCCCGATCAGCGGCGAACTGCTTGGCCCTGAGCATCTGGCCGAACGTGCTCGCTCGCTCGCCACTCGTCAGCGACATGTCCCGCGTCCCGCCCGCCGCGGCAAGACTCCGCTGCTCGCGCGGCTTCGCCAAAGCCTCGCCATTCTCGATGAATCGCACCAGCGCCTGACCGACGCCGCAAGTCGAGAGGTGGACGTAGCGCCGGCGGGCGAGTGGCTGCTCGACAACTACCATGTAATTCAGGAACACATTCGCGAGGTGCGAAACAGTCTACCGCGCGACTACTACCGGGAGCTTCCCGAGTTGACCGCGGGTCCACTGGCTGGCTACCCGCGCGTGTACGAGTTGGCCATCACGCTCATCTCGCACACCGAAGGACGCGTCGATCTCGAAAACGTGCAGCTGTTCGTGAGCGCGTTTCAGGAGATTGCGCCGCTTTCGCTCGGCGAGCTATGGGCCATCCCGGCGATGTTGCGGCTCGGCCTCATTGAGAACGTGCGGCGGATGTCGCTGCGCACGGTGCAACGGCTCCACGAGGTGGAGCTGGCGGATGGCTGGGCCAGGAGAATCGAGGCCGCGCGCGATGCCGGCGACAAGTCGCTGTCGGCCGCGCTCGATGAGTTCGTAACCAACGCGCCGAGCCTTACGCCGATTTTCGTCTCGCGATTCCTGCAGCGGCTGCGGCAGCTACCGAGAACGCTCGACGCACTGGCATGGCTCACGGAGTGGATTGCCGAAGACGGAGTGAGCGCCGATCAGGCAGCAGTCCGCTCGGCGGAGCGACTCGCCATAACGCAAGTCATCATGGCGAACAACATCACCAGCCTCCGTGCAATGTCGCGCATGGATTGGCGATTGTTCGTCGAGTCGCAGAGTCATGTCGATGCCGTACTTCGCGAGGACCCGACCGGGTATTACGCGAGGATGGTGTTCGCCACCCGTGACCAGTACCGGCACGTGGTGGAGCGTCTCGCCAAGCGCACGAACGTTCGCGAGGACGTCGTTGCGCGGCGCGCGGTAGATCTGGCGCGTTCGCAGTCTCCCAACGGACCTAACCCCGATCGGCGCCGCCATGTTGGCTATTTTCTCGTCGACGCTGGGCTCGCCGAGCTGGAACGGACGGTGGGTTATCGCCCGTCGCCTGCCGAAGCGCTGCACCGCTGGGCCCTGCACCATCCGAATGTCGTCTTCGTCGGTGGAATTGTTGCGGTAACCACTGCGGCGTTAGCGGCGGTGGTTTGGCTCTCCGGCGCCGACCGCGGTTGGGTGGCGCTCGCCATTATTCTGCTGGGTTTTTTGCCAGCGGTCGACATCGCGGTAAGCGTGGTGAACATGCTCGTCACCGCGGTCCTCCCGCCCCGGGTGCTTCCGAAGTTGGATCTCGAGGAGTCGGGCGGGATTTCTCCGGAGCTGCGGACCGCCGTGGTAGTTCCCACGCTGTTGCCCACCGTGCAGGCGGTACACGAGGCGCTCGAACACCTCGAGGTGCAGTTTCTGGCCAATCGTCAGGCGAACCTGCACTTTGCTTTGCTCTCCGATTTCTCCGATGCGGCGACCGAGACCACGTCCATCGACGACGAGATCGTGACCGCGGCGACGGAGGGTATCGCGGCGTTGAACGCCCGCTACGCAGCCGAGGAGCCGAATCCGTTCTATCTCTTTCACCGGCCGCGGCGATGGAATCCGAAACAGGGCACCTGGATGGGTTGGGAGCGCAAGCGCGGCAAGCTCGCCGATTTCAATAACTTCGCGCGCGGGGGAGCGGAAGGCGCTTTTTCGCACGTAGTAGGAGATGTGGAAGCGATTCGCCGGATCCGCTACGTGATAACGCTTGATTCGGATACTGTACTTCCGCCTGACGCCGCACTGTTGCTGATAGGTGCGCTGGCGCACCCGCTCAATCGGGCGGTGCATGACGACACGGCGGGCAGAGTGGTGGCCGGATACGGGATTCTCCAGCCGCGCGTCGGTGTCGCGCTCGGCAGCGCGCATCGGTCGCGATTCGCATCTATCCAGTCGGGTCAACCCGGTGTCGATCCCTATACGACTGCGGTTTCGGACGTTTACCAGGACTTGTTCGGCGAAGGAAGCTTTACTGGAAAGGGGATCTATGATCTCGACGCGTTCGAGCGGGCGACGCACGGGCGGTTCCCCGAGAATACTCTGCTTTCGCATGACCTGATCGAGGGGAATTACGCGCGCGCGGGGCTCGTCACCGACATCACGCTGTACGACGACTATCCCGCGACCTATCAATCGTACTCGAGGCGTAAGCACAGGTGGATTCGCGGCGATTGGCAGCTGCTTCGCTGGCTGACCGATTGGGTTCCCGGCCCGCAGGGGCTCGAGCCGAACAGGCTTTCGCTCCTTTCGCGATGGAAGCTCCTCGATAATCTGCGGCGCAGCCTCACCGAGCCGGCGCAATTCCTCTTCTTCATTCTTGGCTGGGGGTTGCTACCCATCTCACCAATCCGGTGGTCTCTACTCGGACTCGGATCGGTGGCGGCACCGTGGATCGTCGCGCTCGCACTGGCCGCCGTGCGCCCCCCACTCGACAAGTCGTGGCGAGCCTACTACGCAGGTGTGGGACGGGATCTCGTGACGAGCGCCAAACAAGTCGCGCTCGCCATAGTATTCCTGCCGCACCAGGCGTGGCTTTCGATCGATGCCATCGTGCGAACGCTATGGCGGCTGCGGATCTCACACCGCTCGTTGCTCGAGTGGCAAACGGCATCGCAGGTGGAGCGCAGCGTTTCGTCGTCCGGTGGAGCGCTGTGGCGGTCGATGCGAACCTCGGTCGCCACCGTCGTCATCCTGGTTTCGGCAGCAGTCGCCTGGCGCCTGACGATGCTTGGCGACGTGTCCGGATGGTGGCTTGCGCTGGCCGTAGCGCCTCTCGCCATGGTGTGGCTGAGCGCACCTGCGACGGCCCACGCACTGAGCGCCGCGGCCATTGCCGTCGAGCGGCGGCTCGCCGAGGATGACCGTGCCGACGCGCTCAGGTATGCGCTCCACCATTGGCGGTACTTCGAGCACTTCGTTTCCGAGCAGACGCAGTGGCTGGCTCCGGACAACTTTCAGGATCATCCGGCGCCGGTCATCACGATGCGCACGTCACCGACCAACATCGGCCTTCAGCTGTTGGCGACGGTGAGCGCCTATGATCTCGGGTTCATCACGGCACCCAACGCCGTAAGGTATCTCACCAATGTCTTCCGCTCTCTCGAGCGGATGCGGCGGTTCCGAGGGCACTTCTACAACTGGTACGACCTGCACGATCTTCGGGTTCTCGATCCCGCCTATATATCGACCGTAGACAGCGGCAATCTGGCCGGACACCTGCTTGCAGTTCGGCAGGCCTGTCTTGGCATTATCGATGACCCGGCATTCGATAGGCGGACCTGGCAGGCCCTCGACACCGCCCTCTGTCTCGCGGCCGACCGCCTGCACGACATCGCTTCGTCGGGAGAAGCAGGCACCCCGGAGGCGTGGCGTGCCGTGCGTGATGCGGCGAGCGGCGTCACTGCCGCCCGGAAAACAGTCAGCACTACAGCCGCGCAGACCGTTCCCGTTGCCGCACTGCGACAGGTATCGGCGCGGCTCGACGCGATCGCGGATGCAATCAAGGGCGCCGGGTTGCCGGAGAGCTCCGCCGCCAGCGCCCTGGAATGGGTGGACTGGTGCGCCCGGCTGATCGCCGAGCATAGCGAGCGTGTGATCGCCCTTCCGACGTCGACGATAGAAGGCCGGACCGGCGAACAGATCACCGAGTTTCCATCGTACCGCGATCTCGCCGGCACCGATTCGGAGTCGGCGATGCTCGTCTCCCAGCTGGAAGCGATTGCCGCCCGGGCGCACGATCTGGTGATGGAGATGGACTTTGCCTTTCTCTTCGTCCCGCGGCGCCGCCTGTTCGCAATCGGCTTTCAGCAGTCCACGCACAGCCTCGATGTATCGGATTACGACCTGCTCGCTTCCGAGGCGCGCCTGGCGAGCTTCGTCGCCATTGCAAAGGACGATGTGCCTGTCGAGCACTGGCACCGTCTCGGCCGTACGCTCACGCATGCCGGCGGCGAAACGGCACTCGTCTCGTGGAGCGGAAGCATGTTCGAGTATCTCATGCCTCTTCTCGTCATGCAGAGCTTTCCGCTCACCCTGCTCGACCAGACCTACGGCAGCGCCGTCAGGCGGCAGATATCCTACGGGGCCGAGCGCGGCGTGCCATGGGGAGCGAGTGAGAGCGCGTACAACCTGCGCGACCGCCATCTCATCTATCAGTATCGCGCTTTCGGCGTACCCGATCTGGCGCTCAAACGCGGCCTGGGGCGCGATCTGGTGATCGCTCCGTATGCCTCGGCACTGGCTGCAATGGTCGATGCCGATCGGGCGCTACGGAATCTCCGGGTGTTCGAGGGGATGGGACTTCTGGGTCCGTTCGGCTTCCGCGATGCGGTGGACTACACCAGGCCCGAGCCGAACCGGCCATTCGCCATCGTGCACAACTTCATGGCCCATCACATCGGCATGTCGCTGGTGGCGCTGACCAATGTGCTGACCGCGCGACAGTGGCAACGACGCTTTCACGCCGAGCCGATGGTGCGCGCGACAGAGTTGCTGCTGCACGAGCGAATTCCCCGGCGTCTCGTCATGCAGGAGGCGCAGGAATCGAGCGCCCAGGATTCCCTTCCCGATCCCGAGCTCGAGCGGCCCGCCGTTCGCGAAGCGGAGACCCCGGACCTGCCTCAGCCACAGATCGCGCTGCTCGGCCGGCTGCCGTACACCATCATGGTTACCAGCGGCGGCGGCGGTTACAGTCGTTATGAGAAACTGGCGGTGACGCGGTGGCGCGCCGATGGCACCGCAGATTCCACCGGACAGTTCTGCTACGTGAAGGACCTCGGTACCGGACGCGCGTGGTCGGTCGCACACCAGCCGGTAGCGGCAGCGGCCGACTGGTACCGCGTACAGCTGGCGACCGATCGCGTGACCTTTCATCGCGCGGACGGTGACATTGAGACTCGCACCGAGATCGCGGCGGTGCCTGAAGATTCGGCTGAGGTGCGCCGGGTGATAGTCACCAACAACGGATCGACGCGCCGCGAGATCGAGCTGACGAGCTACGGAGAGATCGTGCTCTCGCCACCTGAGGCCGACCGCGTTCATCCAACCTTTGGCAACCTTTTCGTGGAGACGGAGTGGCACGAGTGGTGTACGGCGATCACAGCGACACGGCGCCCGCGATCGGAATCGGAGCGGTCGCTCTGGTGCGTGCACGTAGTGGCCACCGGAAGCGAACGAACGCATCCGGTTTCCTTCGAGTCGAATCGCAACCACTTCGTCGGACGAGGGAGGACCACCAGATATCCTATCGCGCTCGAGAGCGATGGCGCGCTAGGCGGCTCTGCCGGTGCGGTTCTGGACCCGATTTTCGCCATACGCGCTCGCGTTTCCGTGGAGCCAGGCCGGTCGGCGACCGTCGCCTTCACCACTCTAATCACAGACAATCGGCAGCGAGCGTTCGAGCTGGCCGGACGGTATCACGATCTTCATGCAGCTCAACGAGCGCTCGATCTTGCGTGGACGTCGGCGCAGATCGAGTTGCGCGAGCTGGCGATCACGCCTATCGATGCTGCCATTTTTCAGGATCTGGCAGGACACCTTCTCTATCATAACCCTGCCATTCGCGCCCCCGCCGCGGAGCTGCTGGCCAATCACGCGGCACAGCCCCGGCTGTGGGCGCAGGGGCTGTCCGGCGATTGGCCGATCGTCCTCGCAATCATCGAATCACCGGATGGATTGCCCACCCTTCGCCAACTGCTCGCGGCGCACCGCTACTGGCAGCGTCGTGGCATGACGGTCGACCTGGTGATTCTCGACACCCGCGCCGAAGGGTACATGCTGGAGTTGAGCGAGCGGATCAGACAGGCGATTACCGCCGCGGGATCGTCAGGCATGACCGATGTTCCGGGGGGGGTGTTCGTGCGGCGTGCCGAACTGCTCAGCGTCGACGACCTTCGGATGCTGCGCGCGCTGGCACGCGTGCACGTCAACTGCGATGGACGCTCTCTTGGGCGGTTGCTCGTCGCCGCGGCCGAGACGGACGAAGGCGTCGAGTCGGACGAGAACGGTGTCGTCCCACTCAGAATGTCCGGCCGCATTACGCCGGCGAACACGCGGTCTCTCAGCCGCACACCACCCAGGCACACGCTTCGCAGCCGCCTTACGCAGGCCAGCCGGAATCTCATCGCCCACCAACATCCCACGCCGCAGTTGGCGCCCCACGGCGAGCTTCTGTTCGACTGTGGCTATGGGGGCCTTGCCGCCGACGGATCCTATGAAATCCGTGTTCGAGGCGATCATGTGCCGCCCGCCCCTTGGATCAACGTCATTGCCAATGTCCGCGGCGGCGCGCTGGTAAGCGAGCGCGGTGCCGGCTGCACATGGTCGGACAGCAGCTATTTCTTCCGCCTCACGCCGTGGCACAACGATCCGGTGAGCGACCCGCCGGCCGACGTG
>JBGTNB010000537.1:0-9244 GCA_041743285.1 Gemmatimonadaceae bacterium | reverse complement strand
GCGGCGCATCCGAGATCGATCTGACCTAACGCGTGGGGGCGGTCGGAGCCTGGTGGCTTCCCTGGTCTTCAAAACCAATGCGACCTGACCACGTCGGGTTGGGTGGGTTCGATTCCCATCCGCTCCCGCCACGCGCTTCGCACTTCGTGCGGCTAGCCAGCCTTGCGCTCTTTGCCGGCGCTGTCTGCCTCTTGCCTCCAGCTCGCGCCGTTGCCCAAGCAGTCGACAGCGCGGCCGTCGGCGTGCGTGCCTCCGCACGGTTCGATACCATCCCGCTCCGAGTAACGCCACGCGGGGCCTTTCTCAGATCCCTGGCGGTTCCGGGCTGGGGGCAGGCCAGGCTCGATCGAAGCACCGCCGGTGCCGCGTTCGTCCTCACCGAGACGCTGGCCGCCGTCATGATCGTCAAGAGCCGGCGTCAGCTCGACCGGGCCAAGGATGCGCGCGGCGACAGCATTTTCGCAGGCTACGAAGTCGGCAGCGATGGCACCCCCGTTCTCGATGAAACCGGTGCCCCGGTGCTCATCTACGAGCCGCATCCGCTGGCGGCGCGTACGCGGTCGCGTCGGCAGCAGTTCGAAGACTGGATCGCGATCCTTGCGTTCAACCATCTGTTCTCCGGCGCCGACGCCTTTGTCGCCGCGCATCTTGGCGACATACCGCGCCGACTGTCGCTTCGCCCCACCCAGAATGGGCTGGCGCTATCCGCCCACCTCCCGTGGTGACCGGCGGCCGCGCGGCCGCGCCTATCGGCGTATTTGATTCAGGCATCGGCGGGCTGACTGTAGTGCACGAGCTGATGCGCCGCCTTCCCCAGGAAAGCATCATCTATTTCGGCGATACGGCGCGTGTGCCTTACGGCCCGAAGAGTCCGGATACGGTCCGGCGTTATAGCCGCGAGATCGGCAGCTTTCTCGTCGATCAGGGAGTCAAGGTGCTCGTCGTTGCCTGCAACACTGCCACGGCGCACGCGCTGACCCTTCTTCGGGAGGAACTCCCGTGTCCTGTCGTCGGCGTGGTCGAACCCGGTGCTCGAGCCGCCGTTGGTGCCTCACGGGGTGGAGCATTGGGAGTCATTGGCACGGCCGGAACCATAGCGTCAGGCGCGTACGATCGGGCCATTCGGGCGCTAGCTCCCGAGGCGTCGGTCGTAGCACGTGCGTGTCCGCTGTTCGTCCCCCTCGTCGAAGAGGGCTGGGTTGACACCCAGGTCACACGGCTGGTCGCGCACGAATACCTGGATCCGATGCGTGCCGACGGCATCGACGCCTTGGTTCTCGGCTGCACGCATTACCCCCTCCTCAAGCCGCTGCTGCAGCAGATCGTCGGCGATTCCGTGCGGCTCATCGATTCGGCAGAGGAAACGGCCGCCGAAACTGCGCGGCTGCTCGACTCCCTGCACCTGCGAGCCCCTGCGGGCGCAGCCCCTGCCTATCGATTCATCGCCTCCGACGCTGCGCCGCAGTTCCTACGACTCGGGCAGCGCTTTCTCGGCGATTCGATCGACAAAGTCGAGACACTCACCCTCGGCTGAGCCGGTCCACCGTCGCAGCTCCACCCGTTCCGGCGTGATCAGGAGAAAGGTCGGATCGGCGAGCCAGCTGCCGGCGTTCGCATACACTCCTCCGGACGTACGCTCGAGCGCGGGCGCGTGGGAGTGTCCGAACACCAGCAGATCAGAATCGTGATCAATCGTCAGGCGTGCATGGGCAATCGACCGAAGCTCCGCTCCACTGTCTCCGAACAGCCGGTGCTCCCGGCTTGCCGTGGAGCTGCCGCGCGCGATTCGTGTGCCCATGTCCGGGTGAAGCCAGCGAAAGGCGCGAATCGCGAGTGGATGACGAATTACCGATCGCAGCGCGCGGTACTTGCGATCCTCGACCGGGCGCAATCCATCGCCATGCTCCACCACCGTCCGCCAACCGGCAATCTCGCCGCGCCACACCCCGCCAGCCACGTAGGTCAATCCCACGTCATCCCGCAAAAAGTCGCCGCCCCAGCCGTCGTGATTGCCCGCCGTCATGAGCACCTCGATTCCCCCTTCGCGGAGATCGGCAAGAGCGGCAAGCGTTCGATAGTGGTCACGCGGAATGACAGTTCGCCACTCGAACCAGAAGTCGAACAGGTCACCATTGATCACCAGCGAGCGCGCGCGTCCCGGCAGCGAGCGCAGAAATGCAACGAGTGAACGCTCGACCTCAGGCGCTGCTGCGCCCAGGTGAATGTCCGAAAGGAGTACGCAAGGGCCGGGAAGCATGCGGGAGCTCAGAAGATCCTATTTCGTTCTGAATCGATAAGAGATGAGAATTGCGAATTGCGAGGAAAAGCCCCGGATTCCCGGATCGCTGCGTGGACGAAACTCCTGAACAGAAGCATTTTTCGCAACTCGCAGTTCTTATTTCTCATTCGCTTGTCCTCGCAACTCGCATCTCTCATCTTCTTCGGAGCTTCAAATTACGATGACTGACCCGGTCCGATCCTGGCGGTCCGAGATACGAGTAAGGTACGCCGAAACCGATCAGATGGGCGTCGCCTACCATGCGAACTATCTGGTGTGGTGCGAGGTGGGGCGCACCGACCTGATTCGGGCGCTGCACGGCAGCTATCGCGACGTGGAAAAGCAGGGAACCGGGCTGGCGGTGGCCGAAGCCAAGGTGCGTTATCACGCTCCCGCCCGCTACGAAGACCAGCTCGTGATCGACACGACCGTGGAAGCAGTTGCCTCGCGCACCGTGACCTTTCTATACCGAATCTCCCAAGCCCAAACGGGGCAGAAGCTGGCGACTGCTTCGACCGTGCTCATTTGCATCGACAGTGCCGGGCGAGTGACCACAATGCCGCCCGAGCTGCGGCGTGCCCTCGAGCAAGCGCTCATCCGGCAACCCTGACCGCGGACCCCTCGCCCGAGCGTGCTGTCGGCGTGTATCATGGGGTAAGAGTCGCGACCCACGCGTACCCGCACCCCGCTCCTGCTCGTCTGCTGAAAATGAACCGCTGTCCCACCTCGATCCTTTTCCTCTTAATTGCGCTGGTCTCAGGCGTACCACTGACCGCGTCTGCGCAGTTCGGTCCATTTGGGCAGAACAAGATTCAGTATCGGGATTTCGACTGGTTCGTGCTGAGCGGCGATCAGGTCGACGTCTACTACTATCCGGCCGAGGAGGAGATCGGCCGGATGGCGCTCGCCTATGCCGAGAGCGCCTACGTGGAGCTGAAGGGCCGGTTCAATCACACGGTCGGCCATCGCATCCCGCTCATCGTCTACGCATCGCATTCCGATTTCGAGCAAACCAACATTCTGCCCTTTGTGCCGCCCGAGGGCATTCGTGGTGTCACGGAATACCTCAAGCGGCGCGTTACGCTGCCTTTCCGCGGCAGCTATTCCGAGTTCCGCCACACTCTGAAACACGAGTTGGTGCACGTGTTTCAGCTCTCACTCGCATCCCAGGCATTCGAGCTGTATCCGCGGAACCGCCGGGCCGGTACGCCGCTTTGGTGGTCGGAGGGACTCGCCGAATATCTGTCGTCACCGCAGGACACCCGCGACGACATGGTGGTGCGCGACCTAACGCTACGCTCGCGGATGCCGACCATAACGCAGCTGAACGCGTCGTACAGCGGACTGGTCTATCCGGTGGGCGCCGAGCTGCACCACTTTCTGGCCGACCGGTACGGTGAGTGGCGCATCGGTCTGGTGTACAGCTCGCTGTGGAAGTTCACCACCTTCGACGAGGTGCTGGCCGCGGCGTACGGCAAGTCGTCCGCCGAGTTGACGGAAGAGTGGCACCATGCCATGCGGCAGCGCTACTTCCCACAGGTGGCTGGCCGCGCGCCGGTGGAGGTTCCCGGCCGGCGCATCGCCGACCTGGCGCTCAAGCCTGTCGCCATCGAGCGGGGCGATGGATCCACTGACATTGCCTATCTCTCGCCGCAAAGCGGTTACACCAACATCTACCGCGTTCCGCTCGATGGGCGCGCGCGTCCCGAGGTGATCGTCCACGGACAGCGAACCCCGGAGTTCGAGTCCTTTCACGAGTCCTACTCGCGGATGGATGCCCGAGACGGCATCCTCATCTTCGGGAGCAAGTTCGGCGATCGTGACGCCCTCTTTTTCTGGGACATCGACGCTGAGCAGGTCGTCGGCCGCTATCAATTCGACTCGCTTGTCACGGTGCTCAGTCCTGCGTGGTCGCCCGACGGTGAGCGTGTCGCGTTCAGCGGCCTGACGATCAGCGGATTGTCCGATCTCTACGTGCTGGAGCTGGTCGACGGCTCGCTGCGCCGCCTTACGAGTGACCGGTACGAAGATCTCGACCCCACCTGGCTCGGCGACGGCGCGTCGCTCGCATTCTCATCCGATCGAGGGGTGGGCGGGGATGAAGGGGCGTCAAACCTGTATCGTATCTCACTCGACGGTGAGCTGACGCCGCTGACCAATGGCGACTGGAGGGACGAGGCACCAAGGTGGGACCCCGATCGGGGCCGCATCTACTTCAGCAGCGACCGCGACGGAACCTTCAACGTCTACTCGATCGATTCGCTAGGCAATGGTCGTCGAGAAACCGAAGTCGATGGAGGATTGTTCGATCCGGCGCCGGTGAAAGGCGATTCACGCATTGCCGTTACCGGCTTCAGTGGGCTCACCTGGTCGCTCTATACGCTCCCTGTCGACACTGCTGCCCGTGTCGAGACGTTTGCCCTGAATCCAACCGACTCCATTCCGGCGTGGAGATGGCGTGAGTTGACCAGCCGGGTGAGCGCCGAAGGGCGCCCGCGACGCTACCACCCCGATTACTCAGTGGACTTCGCCGCCGGCGTTGCATCGACGGGCGGTGGCACTGTCGGCGGCCCGCAAGGCGCGCAGGTAGTGATTTCCGATCTGCTCGGCGATCATCTTTTCGCACTCAGCCTGGCGTCGTTCCAAGCGACCGGCGCAGGCGATCTGATCGAGAATCTCAACGGCTCGGTCAACTATCTGAATCAATCGCAGAGGTTGAATTGGGGCGCCGGAGTCTTCCGCATTGCCGGCACCTTTCTCGAGAGCGACTTCACCCAGCTATATCGGGAGACCAGTGTCGGCGCCTACGGCGCGGTGCGTTACCCTCTGTCGCGGTTCATGCGACTCGAGGGATCGCTGTCGGTTGAGTACTCCGATCGCAATGACTTTGCGAATCTTCTGATCTCGGGGCCGCCGCAGCGGAAGGGGTTCCTGACCGGGAATTACCTCAGTCTGGTGCATGACAACACCCTGTGGCTCAACACCGGTCCCATCGATGGTATGCGCTTCAACATCACCGGCGGCGTGATCAGCGACATCTCCAATGCAGTATTCGAGAATTGGACAGGCACCGTCGACGTCAGGCGCTACTTCCGGACCACCCTCCAGTCGGCATTCGCCGTGCGTGGATTCGCCTATGCGTCGCAAGGCACGCGTCCGCGAGCGGTGCAGCTGGCTGGATCATGGATGCTGCGCGGGTATCCGCGGTACTCCATCTCCGGAACGCATGTGTGGCTGGCGAACACGGAATGGCGCTTCCCGATCACCAATTACGTGACCCTCGGCTTTCCATTCGGCGCGATTCGGTTCCCGCAGATTCAAGGGTCGTTCTTCGCCGACGTCGGCCAGGCGTGGACGCGCGGGAACTTCGACGAGCGTATCCTCGGATCCGGCGGCATCGGATTCCGCATGGCGCTCCTTCCTGGCATCGTACTGCGCACGGATATCGGAAGGCGCTTTTCGCTCCGGGCGCCGGGCGACGATCCCAATGCCGAAGCCTATCGCAGCCGATTCGTCGATTTCTTCATCGGCTACAACTACTGACGTGCGAACCTTCCTGCTCGCCGCCGCCCTGGTCACCGCCGGTGCGGGCTGCAAGCCGAGGGTCGCGCCCCTGCTCGGCGATGTAGTTACCCGGCCGCTGCCACGAACGGTGGCGGCACAAGCTCCTCAGCGCGTCGACATTGAGTGGCGCTTTTCGGATCAGGATTTTGCCGTGCGCGGAGACGGCGTGGTCCGGCTCGCCCCCCCTGACAGTGCGCGGCTGGATTTTTTCCTGAGCGGTGGATACGGGGGGGGGCGGGCGATTCTGATCGGCGATTCGCTGGATATCCCAACCGCACGCATGCTAGAGCGCTTGTTGCCGCCCCCGGCGTTGCTCTGGGCTACGCTCGGACGTCTCACCGTTCAGGGAGAGGATACCGTCATGCGCGTTGACGGAGACACGCTGCGCGCCGACATTGGATCCTCACCCCGGTGGCGCGCCGCGTTTGTCGATGAGCAATTGGTGCGGCTCGACCGCATCGATGGCGACCGGCTCGAGGAATACGTAGTTCGCATGGATTCGGCAACCGTGCGGTACGAGCACTCTTCTCCGCGACGCCGGCTCGACATGACCATCACGCGCACGGAACCGTGGAAGGTACGCGATGCGGACATCTGGCGTTAGGTTTGCCCTCGCTTGCGTGGTGTGCTTCTCCGGCTGCCTGTACGGCTTTGCCGGCGGCGGCCTGCCGTCGCACATCCGCACCGTTGCCGTTCTGCCGTTCGACAACGAGACGCCCGCCGCGACGCTGCAGAGTGAGCTGCACGACCGTCTCACCCGCGAGGTAGAAAGCCGACTTGGCGTTCGGAGCGCCGGCGAGAGCTCGGCCAATGCCATTGTTCGCGGACGCATCCTCAGGTACGAGGCCGACATTCCAGCCTCGTATTCCGCCGATCCGGCTCGCTCCAACACCGCACAGCGCCGGCTCGAGATCGTAGTCGACATCGAGATCATCGACCAGACCACCGGACGGTCGCTCTGGTCGCGATCAGGCCTCCGGGCTGAAGCGACATACGATGAGCGGAACGAGGAGGAAGGACGAGAGCGAGCGATCGAGCAGATAGTCAACGATGTCATAGCTGGGGCGCAATCCCAGTGGTGACGCGCCGGGGCCGCACATCCCTCGGTTGCCTGTTTGTATTGCTCCTGGTAGTGACCGGCGCATACTTCGGCTATGAGTTTTTCGACGCCTACTACCGCTACTACACGTTGCGCGACGCGATGACGCAGGAGGCGCGCTTCGCCGCAGATCGCAGCGATCTGGTGGTCCGGAGGCGATTGCGCGCCAAGGCCGACTCGCTCGGCGTGCCTGACGAGGCAGTCTTCCGCATTCGCCGCAACCGGAACGGCGTGGCGATCTGGACGACATACACTGAAGTGGTGAAGCTCCCCATCGGCGAAAAGCGCCTCCAGTTCGAACCCGTCGTGCAACGGGAGTTCTGAAGCTGTCATCACTGGCCGAAAAGATCCTGTCGTTGAGCGCCGCCGCGCGGTGGCGAGCCAGGGTCCACGGACACCTCGTTTTTACGAACGGTGTGTTCGACCTGCTGCACCCCGGGCACGTGGACGTATTGGTCGCCGCGCGTGCGTTGGGAACGGCTCTTCTCGTCGGCGTAAATGACGATGAGTCGGTCCGCCGCCTCAAGGGTCCAAATCGACCGGTGCGGTCGGCCGCGGAGCGCGCCTACGTCCTGGCCGCGCTAGAGGCCGTCGACGCAGTCGTCGTGTTTCCCGAGGACACGCCACTCGAGCTGATCCGTATCGTGCGGCCGGACGTGCTGGTGAAAGGCGGTGACTACACTCCGGATACCATTGTCGGCCGCGAACTCGTTGAATCGTGGGGTGGATCGGTAGTCGTCGTTCCGCTCACACCTGGACATTCCACTACCGCAACTCTGGAGCGACTACAGCGTGAAAGTTCCACCTGACGATTCACGGACCGCCGTGCCTGTGCGTGCCGGCCGGTCGGCTTCAGAGCTTCGACCGGTGCAAATTGCGCGACGGGCGAGCGTCTATGCCGAAGGGTCGGCGCTCATCAGCTTTGGCGAGACCCGCGTGTTATGCACTGCGTCGGTGGAGCGGGGCGTGCCCGGATGGCGGCGCGGGAGCGGATTGGGCTGGATTACCGCAGAGTACGCGATGCTGCCCAGGGCGACGCACACGCGCACCTCGCGCGAGCGGGGGGCGCAGCTCGGCGGACGAACGCAGGAGATCCAGCGACTGATTGGCCGGAGCGTACGGGCTATGGTCGACGACTTCGCCTTTGGAGAGTTCACCGTGCGAGTCGATTGCGACGTGCTGCAGGCCGACGGGGGCACGCGCACTGCGGCGATCACCGGAGCGAGTGTGGCGGTGCGCGACGCGTTCGCCTGGATGGTGGAGCGTGAGCACGTCGCGTCCTCGCCAGTGCGCCGCATGGTTGCCGCCGTCAGCGTCGGTGTGGTCGGCGACGAGCCGCGGCTCGATCTCGAGTATTCGGAAGATGTATCGGCGGCTGTCGACATGAACGTGGTGATGACCAGCGAGCGCCGCTTTGTGGAGGTTCAGGGCACGGGCGAGCACGGTACGTTCGATCGTCAGGCACTCGACTCGTTGATCGACTTGGCTGGGTCGGGAATAGAGATGCTGTTCGGCGTGCAGGAGGCGGCCACGGCGTGAACGAGCCGCTGCCGCGAGGTACACTCCTGCTCGGTACGCGGAGCGCCGGCAAACTCCGCGAGCTTCGCCCGATTTTCGGCGGCGCTGGTGTCAGGGTGGTGGGGTTGGACGAGGCGGGCATTGAACACTCGCCTGACGAGGACGAGATCGAGGTGTTTGGGACGTTCGAGGAGAACGCGCTGGCCAAGGCGCGATATTACAATCGGCGGAGCGGGCTGCCAGTGGCCGCCGACGACAGCGGTCTGGCTGTCGATGCGCTCGGCGGGCGGCCGGGGGTGCACAGCAAGCGTTGGAGCGGCCGCGCCGACCTTGACGGAGCTGCGCTCGATGCAGCCAACAACCAGGCGCTGCTCGAGGCACTAGCCGGTGTGAAAGATTGGCGTGCGCGTTATGTTTGCGTGGCTGCGCTGGTAGGCGGTGGAGTGGAGCGGACGTGGCGCGGCGAAACCACCGGGTATATCGTGTCAGCGGCGCGGGGGACCGAGGGTTTTGGCTACGACCCGCATTTCGTGTCGGATGAGCTGGAAGTCACTTTTGGCGAGGCCGGTCTGGCAGCCAAGGCGCGTGTCAGTCACCGAGGCCGAGCGTTTGCGGCGCTGATTGCCGGGCTGGGCGAGGCTGGATTGGTGGGCTCCGTTGACCTGCCTCATCAGGTCGGCTAGGTTGCGCATTCTTGCGGGGCGTAGCGCAGCCCGGTTAGCGCGCCTGCCTTGGGAGCAGGAGGTCACCAGTTCAAATCTGGTCGCCCCGATCGGTCTTGGCGG
>JBGTNB010000536.1:0-1914 GCA_041743285.1 Gemmatimonadaceae bacterium | reverse complement strand
CTGTGCCGCCAGATCTTCGTCCATTGCAAAGCGCAGCGAATCTTCAATGCGTGGCGCCCGAAGCATCGCACCGGCGGTCAGTGCGTGCATCCGGGATATGTGAGGTGCGGGGTCACTCGTCTCGGTCGCGAAGGGAATTCGCCGGCCGGTAAAGGGTGCCAGAATATCTATACGCTCTTCCACCAGCCTGAGCACGCCAACGGCGGTGCGCCGAAGAAAGCGAGAGCGCTCGGTCTCGAGGTCGAGAACAGGGTAGAAGTCGGAGTTAATACGCTGCCACCTGTCCAGCAGCGGCGCGAACTCCTGCTGCCCGCCGATCCGTGTTGCGTCGAGATGGGCGGGTGTGAACGGAATGGCATGGCTGAGATCCCTCTCGACGCTGGCAAACCCGAATACCGACCAGTCCGGACGGGGAATCGCCTGACGATTAGTCGCCAGTATCAGGATGTCCCCTCTCGCGGTGTGAAAGACGTCGTAGGCCGGAAAGCTGTGGTGCAGGGCGGCAAGTACGCTTAACACCAGTTCATCGTCGATCTCGTACAAGTGCAGCCACTGGGCAAAAAGCCCGTCATCGCTGAGGTACTGCCTGACGCGTTGGTAGAACTCGATGGTGAACAGCCCGGAGACGCCGCTCACCCAAGGATTGGAGGGTTCGGAGATGATGAGATCGAACCGCCGCCGGCCGGCGGCGAAGTACGACTTCGCATCGTCGATCACGAACGTGGAGCGTGGGTCGTCGAAAACGCGGGCGTTTGCCGGATAGAAGGCGGCGCGCGACCCGGCGATCATCTCCGGCTCGATCTCGATAGTGACGACTTCGCGAATCTGCGGACTGCCGAGAAGAAAATGAGACGTCATGCCCGAGCCCTGGCCGATCACCGCGGCGGTTTGCGCACCGGGACGGTGCGCGAGTGATATCAGCGGGAGAAACGCCTGCGTGGTCTCATCGCCGGTCATCTGCTGCTGTGCACTCGTGTCCCCTTCTACCTTGTGAACCCACGCCGAGTCCAGCGATGCATCAGGCTTGCCGTTGGTCGAAATGTAGTAGCGGCCACCGGCGAGGCCGGCGGCGACCGATGCGGTTCGTCCGTCCTCGTAGAAAAAGATGTCGCGCGCACTTGAAGGGGGAACGCGGCCATAACGATAGACCCCGCTCGCCAGAACGTTGCGCTGGAAGGTGACGCCCAGGTTCGCCGCCATTACGGCAATCGCAGCGGCGACGGCCGTGCCGTACACCAACGCTCGCCCACGCGCGCTGCGCAGGTCGGCCGAAAGCCGCAGCAGCACGACGCCGAGCACGATGTCGAGGATTGCGGCGTAAATGAGGAGCGCCTTGAGCCCTATCAACGGAAGAAGAACGATTCCGGCGAGCACCACACCCACTATCGAGCCTAGCGTGTTGATCCCGTAGACGTAGCCGATCGCGCGCTCGCCACGGCCGCTTTCCAGCAGGGTACGCGTGATCAACGGCAGGGTGATGCCGGCAGCGAACGTCGCCGGTAGCATCACCGCCAGCGATACCACATAACGCGCGACAGTGAAGAACCGGTAACCATTCTCCGTCGTCTGCAGCGCCCCGAGCAGCGATGCCATCCAGTCGAATGACCAGAGGTAAACCGGGAGTGTCGCCAGCGCGAGCAGCCCCATTGCCCACTGGACCATCCCAAGCGTGAGCACCGGATTGGTCAGGCGGTCGGCGTAGGTACGAATCCACAGCGATCCTAGCGCGAGGCCAAGGATGAACGCCGACAGCATCAGTTCGAATGAGTGCGTCGCGCTCCCCAGGACAAGCGAGAGCATGCGGATCCACACGATCTCGTACATGAACGATGCGACCGCCGTTCCGAAGCTGACCGCCAGCATCAGCCGCCACAGCAGACGCGTCGCCGGAGTCGCCTCCTGCGTGGGATGACG
>JBGTNB010000535.1:0-3264 GCA_041743285.1 Gemmatimonadaceae bacterium | reverse complement strand
CTCGAGGCATCGGCGGAACGACCCGATGAAATCGAAGACCGTGCGCGCCGGGCGATGATCCGTCTCGCTGCGCTGGGCGGGGCACCGGCGTGAGCGTACTCGAGCGTCTGTCCGGCGCGGGCGGCGGGCTCGCGGTGCTCGTCGATCCGGCGCGCACACCGCCACCGAATGCCGAGGAGCTGGCGCGTAAGGCAGCGGGGGAGGGTGCGGTGGCGATGCTGGTCGGCAACAGCTTCGGCGGATCCGACGGAATGGAGGCTTGCGCCTTCGCCTTGCGAGCCGGCGCGCCGTCGCTGCCCCTCATCCAATTCCCGGCTACCGCGGCGGAGCTCACGGCCGCGGTGGATGCGGTGCTCCTGCTGTCTCTGCTATCGGGCCGCAACGCGCAGTATCTGGTGGAAGAACACGTGCGGTCGGTGCCGTTCTTTCTCGCGCATCCGGCGGTGGAACCTATCAGCACCGCCTATCTGCTCATCGACGGCGGAAGGGTCACATCGGTCGAGTCGGTGACGCAAACGCGTCCGCTCCCCGCCGACAAGCCGGAGCTGGTGGCGGCTCACGTGCATGCGGCGCGAATGATCGGAATGCGCGCGGTGTACCTGGAGGCCGGGAGCGGCGCGGCACGCCCCGTCTCGGAGGTGCTCATTCGCGCGGCGCGTGAGGCAACCGACGGCCCGCTCCTCGTGGGAGGCGGCATACGCTCGGCAGAGGACGCGCGGCGTGCCCGAGCCGCCGGAGCCGACGTGATCGTCGTCGGAACGGCGTTCGAGAGAGTCGGAGCGCCCCCAGTCCGGGCATTGGCGACCGCGGCGCGCGCGTGATCGATCTTCACACCCACCTCATTCCCGGGGTGGACGATGGAGCACGAACTGTCGAGACGTCGCTGAAGGTACTCGAGCGGTTTGCCAACGATGGGGTTACCGTCGTCGTGTGTACGCCACACCTGAACGCGACGGAAGCCGACCAAATCGATCTCGCTCGTTATGACGACGCGTTCGAGTTGCTGTTGGCGTCCGCCCCCGCTGTGCCCAGGCTCGAGCGCGGCTGGGAGATAATGCTCGACGCACCGGGAATTGATCTGCACGCGCCGCACCTCGGACTGGGCGGATCGAGGGCGCTGCTCGTCGAGTTTCCCCGCATGAACGTACCTTTCGGCGCGTCAGCCGAGCTTCAGCGGCTATCGGTGAGCGGCCTGCTCCCCGTGCTCGCCCACCCGGAGCGCTACTGGGGCTGCTCGGTGGAACAGGTGGATGCATGGCGTAAGGCAGGCGCGATAATCCAGCTCGACGCGGCGATGCTGCTCAGCGAGGGCCCGGTGGGCCGGGTCGCGCGCCAGATGCTGGAGCGGGGAATGGTCGACGTGATCGCCAGCGACAACCACGGCGACGTCCGCTCACTCGGCGTTGCGCGCACGTGGCTCGAAGAGATGCGCGCCGATGATCAGGTAGGACTTTTGACTCGAGTCAACGCGGAGCGCATCCTAGCCGGACACAGACCACTCCTCGTGCCGCCAATGCCGCAACTGACGGGGGGAATGCTGGGGAGGTTGAAGTCGCTGCTCTTAGGACGGTAAAAGCGGGAAACGGGAAATGGGAAATGGGAAACGTGTTGCCAGAAACTGGGTCCACACATCCTGGTGCCTACTTCCGGGACTTCCAGGAACTCAATGGATCGGATAAGACTGGCGTCAGTCGTTTTTGAACCACAGAGGACACGGAGGACACGGAGGACTCAATTGGCGTTATTCTCCTCCAAAGGCTGTCCTCCGTGTCCTCCGTGGTTCAATTGTTCCTCGCTCGACCCAGTGAATTCAGGAGGGTCCCTATTTCCCAATTCCTATTTCCTATTTCCTAACTAAATGTCTCACTCCAGCGATCGCCTGACTGCCGGTCTCAACGAGCTCGCCGACCTGGCCCAACGCTCCGCAAGGTCGTTAGGTCCCCAGATGGAACGGGCGCTTCGAATGGTGCGTGAGACCGTCGCTCGCGGCGGGACGCTCTTTTTTTGCGGTAACGGCGGTAGCGCCGCCGATGCTCAGCACCTGGCGACCGAGTACGTGGTGCGCTACATGAAGAATCGGCGCGCCTATCCGGCGGTTGCGCTCACCACCGACAGCTCGCTGCTGACCGCGGCGGGCAACGATCTGGGGTTCGAGGAGATCTTCGCCCGCCAGGTCGAGGCGCTGGCGCGACCGGGCGATCTGCTGATCATCCACTCGACAAGCGGCAACTCACCTAACGTCGTGAGGGCGGCCGAGGCGGCGCGCGAGCGCACGGTGACCGTTCTGGCTTTCACCGCTCGCGACGGCGGCAAGCTCGCCGACATCGCCGATCATTGCGTCATCGTGCCGACCGATCGCACCGACCGCGCGCAGGAGTTGCACCTTTGCATCGAACATCTGATCTGCGAGATCGTGGAGGATGATTTGTGATAGAGCTCAGGGGAAAGCGAGCATTGGTCACCGGTGGCTCGCGGGGAGTGGGCGCCGCGACGGCGGTACTTCTGGCGGAGGTCGGGGCCGATGTGGGAATCGGCTATTACTCGCGTCAGGCAGACGCCGAATCGGTCGTAAAGGAGTGCGCCGCGCTCGGCGTCCGCGCGTTCGCGCAGGCCTCCGATGTCAGCACCCCGGAGGGGGCCGAAGAGCTGTTCGCCCGGGCGATGCGCGAGTTCGACGGGGTGGATCTTTTCGTCGGAAACTCGGGGATCTGGCCGCCTGACGACGTGCCGCTCACCGACATGACCGACGAGCAGTGGGCGCGCACGATGCGACAGAACACCGACTCGATCTTCTTCACCACCCGCGCCGCTGCCCGGAAGATGTCAGCCGGCGGGCGGATAGTGCTCGTCTCCAGCACCGCCGGCCAGCGCGGCGAGGCCAACCACGCCGACTACGCCGCCTCGAAAGGCGCGATAATCTCGTTCACCAAATCGCTGTCGGCCGAGCTGGCCCCTCGCGACATAACGGTGAATTGCGTTGCCCCCGGCTGGATCGACACGGAGATGGCCGCGTCATCCCTTACCGGCGACAACCGCGGCCGCATCGAGCGCTCGATCCCAATCGGCCGTATCGCAACTGCGCGAGACGTCGCCGGCCCGATTGTGTTCCTGTGCAGCCAATACGCAAGGCATGTCACCGGGGAGGTGCTGAACGTGAATGGGGGGGCGGTGCTTTGTGGGTGAAGCGGGAATCGGGAATCGGGAATCGAAACTGCTCTCAGTTGCTGTTCCGATTCCCAATTCCCGATTCCCGATTCCCGATCA
>JBGTNB010000534.1:0-2354 GCA_041743285.1 Gemmatimonadaceae bacterium | reverse complement strand
AGACGCCAGCCTTCGACCCGTCCCTGAATTCGGACGAGAAACGCGCCGATGGCAAGCGCGACGATTGTAGTCGCAGCAAGTGGAAGATGCGCCGGCCCGACGGACCCGGCGAGAAGTAATGGCAGCGCGGCGCCTCCGACGAGGGCGACGACACGACCTAGGTAGACCGGCCCCTGCCTGAGGGGCGCGGCGTTGAGCGCTCCGGCTACCCGCATCCCGGACCGCCACCCCGCCCAGAACCCCCACCCGCGAAGGCTCAGGTGTCCCACATTGTAGATCAGGAGGAAAATCAGCAAGACCGGGCCGGGCGAGGCGCCCAACGCATAGGCGAGCAGCGACACGGTCGAACAGAGTGGAAGCCAGCGCGCCCAAACCAGCCGGTCACCCACACTTCCCAGCGGTCCGCACATGGCGGTGCGAAACCGCTCCAGCTGGACCGGGGGCACCCTCTCGAGCTCGGCCCTGGCAAGCGCACCGACGGCAAGCGACACGAAGTAGGGGTGCGAATTGAAGTAGCGTGACTGGCGAGCCAGCGCCTGACGATAGGCTTCGCTGCCGGGGCCGCCGGGCAGACGCCGGAGCGCCGGCTCGACGCAAAAGCCGATTCCGGGCCCGAGCAGCAGTTCGTAATTCCAGGAACCCTGAACCGCCAGCACGCGGAAATACATTTCCACCCAGGTGGTGGCCGGGATGGCTACCGGCTCGGTGGCCGGCGTGCTGACCGACGGTACGCTCATCGCAACACCACCAGTCCGACGCCGGCGGCAAGGCCGGCCGCCAGCCACCACGCCGCGCCTGACGAGCCGCGGATTATCACCCACAGCGCGCTGACCGCCGCGGCAAGGGCCAGGCCCCAGATTATCACCAGAAAGACCGTATCGGATACCGCTTCTCCGCGGGCAACGATGCTTGCCAATGGCGCAAGAATCGCGATCCCCGCGCCCGCCAGCAGCCCACCGCGAACGAAGTCAGTCGTCAGGCCAACGAGCTGCAGCCGTGACACTGCCTTGCTGTCGCCACGCTCGAGCGCAGGCAGCGCACGCCGGGCCAACACGCCGTTCAACCGGCGCAGTCCGTACATCGACCATCCGCCGATCCAGGCAATGACTAGCGTGGCAATTATCGCCGCGGCCAGCGACGGTGCCAGCGGTACGGATACGGCGCTTCCGGCGAACACCGCGCCACCGACTACCGAGGCCGAGCCCCACTCCGGATAACGCGAGGCACCCACTGCCAGCATCTCCAGCGCGAACAGCTCCACGATCGCCCCGAGCATCAATCCATGCAGCGCGTTCCCGCCGAACGCCCCGGCTACCGTCGCCGCGACAATGGGCCGCGAAATCATTGCTTGCGGAAAGCTGACTACGTCGAGCCCGAGCACCCCGCCGAGCAGTACGTAAGGCAGAATTTCGATCAAACTCACTTGTCGCCGTGCTCGAGAACATCGTCGAGCGGCATTGGCCGCGCCGAGGGCACGTCCTGCGCGGTGACGGTGACTCCGCGCTTCTGGAGAGCGCGCAAGGCCGCTCGCTCGTCAGGCGTCAGATATACGTAGCGCAGGCAGATTCCCCGCCCTTCACGGTGGTGCAGGCCGCCAATGTTCACCGTTGCGATTTTCGGAGACCTCTCGATGAGCCGCGCCATCGTTTCGATGTCGCCGGTCAAGACAATGCCCGGCCGCGGGTCGGCATTCCACTTTTCCAACTCGACCGCTGCCTGCTCGACGGTGGCGAAATAGACGTCCATCTCCGGAGGTACTCCCATCCGGTAGAGCTCCTGCTCCCATTCGCTGGTGGCTACTTCATCATCCACCAGCGCTATGAAGCCGAGCCGCATCGGCTGCCCCCAACCAACGACGACCTGCCCGTGGATCAGGCGGTCGTCGATCCGGAAGAGTTCAACGGCCACCGGGAGTGCCCACGACGAGTACTGAGCCCTTGGCGCGCTCCGCAGCGCTCACCGCCGCTTCGTGCGATGTGATCTCGCCATGCGACATGAAATGCAGAAGCGCCGCGAGGTTGACGCCGGTGACGAGCGTGAGCTCGCTGTCATCGCGCAGCAAGCGGCGCGCAGCGATCGTACAGCTGCCCGCTGGAAGGTCGGTGAAGATCACGTGGATGGCGTGCTCTCGAACCACTGCGCGCATACTCTCCTCAATCTGATCGGCACTCATCGCCGTATTCGTCATGGTCACGAACTGCTCGCTCTGCCCTGTAATCTGCGCCACGGCGGATACGAGACCATCGGCGAACGCGGCGTGGCCGGCGACGAGCGCCTTCGCGTCGCTACTCATTGTCTTCACGGAGATATTGCCTAACCTGGCTCGCCGTACGCATGCGGCCAATCAGGCGCTC
>JBGTNB010000533.1:0-6880 GCA_041743285.1 Gemmatimonadaceae bacterium | reverse complement strand
GCGGCCGCGGTTCGCTGCGACCGAAGCGCCGCCGACGGAGTTCCGAAAGTGTCGACCAGCTCCCAGAACCTTACGGGACCGACTCCGCTGATGAGCGACAGTGCGAGTGCGGCGCGCCGCTCGCCGCCGTCAGGGGAGGAGGAGATCACTCGCCTGCCGCGCCGCCGCCTGCTTTTGCGCGAGAAGCTCGCTCCAGAAGCCGTCGAGCAGTTCCTCGAGTCCATCGCGAGTCGCCGAGCTTACGGTGAAGATGCCGAAGGCGTCGGGCGCGTCGATAGGCGGGGCTTCCATCTCGCCAAGGAGATCCATCTTGGAGAACACCAGGCAGTGCGGCTTTTCGGCGAGCGTTTCGGAATAGGCACGCACCTCGGCGCGAAGCCCGTCGTACTCCTCCTGCCAGTCCATCGCGTCGATGGGCACGAGGAAGGCAAGTATGCGGGTGCGCTCGATGTGCCGCAGGAACTGCAGGCCCAACCCCTTCCCTTCGTGGGCACCCTCGATGATTCCAGGAATGTCGGCGACGACGAAGGTGCGATGATCGCTCAGCGGTACGACGCCGAGATTGGGTGCCAGCGTGGTGAACGGGTAGTCGGCGATCTTGGGGCGCGCGGCGGAGATGACAGACAGGAGCGTCGACTTCCCAGCGTTAGGTTGCCCTACCAGCCCGACGTCGGCGATGAGCTTGAGCTCGAGCTCGAGCGAGCGATGCACTCCTTCTTCGCCGGGCTGCCACTCGCGAGGCGCCTGATGCGTGCTGGTGACGAAGAACGCGTTCCCCTTGCCCCCCCGCCCACCCTTAGCCACCACCAGCTCGTCACCATGCTCCAGTACTTCTCCTACGCGCTCACCCGTTTCGAGATCCTTGATGACGGTGCCCGGCGGAACGGGCAGCACGAGGTCTTCACCCGAACGGCCGGTCTTGTTGTTCCCCATGCCGTGCTCGCCCCTATCCGCTGCCCACCGGTCGCGATAGGTGTAGTCGAGCAGGGTCGCGAGATTCGCGTCGGCGCGCACGAGAATACTTCCGCCGCGGCCCCCGTCGCCGCCGTCTGGCCCACCCATCGGCGTCCGCCATTCGCGACGAAAAGACATGCACCCCGAGCCGCCGGTCCCCGCTTCGACCTTAACGACAGCGCGATCGATGAACACGCTACTTCCCCCGAACCCGGGCCCAGAGCAGCTGTACGCGATGCTGGGCGTCCGAATCGAGATACTCGTCCGCCACCGCCAGCGCGCCATCCACCTCGCCGGGGGAGGCGCCGGCGTTGCGTGCGCCGTGCAGATGCGAGTGAAGCTGCCGGTCCTGCTCCGCCGCCGCGCACACCGCAATGATGCACAGCTCGCGCCGCTTGAGGTCGAGCGCCTCACGCGAGAGCACCTTGCCGTAACCGTCTACGATCATCCATTCGTCGAGCGCCGGGTGCAGGTCACGGATGTTGTGCCGCAGCGGTTGGTAGAACTCGCCGTAAACCACCTCGCAGGTAGCCTCTCCTCTCTTGCGCCACAGATCGGCGTCACCATCGCTCGCCGGCGGCTCGTTGCGCGGAGCAGGTTGCCCTGACGCGCGCCGCCACTCTCTGGCAGCATTCAGTGCGCGCGGAAAGCCGGCGAACAGGTACGACTGGAGAATCACCTCCTCCACCCATTCGGGACGCACCTTTCCCTGCACCGTGGCTCGCATCGCTTCGCGAAGCCTGGGCTCGGATCCCATAGCGATAGTGACGGCGAGCCGCACCAACTCGCGCGTTTCGGCGTCGAGTGCACCAATACTGTCGCCATCACCCGAGCCTGACGACATCACTTCCTCTCCTCCCGGCGCGGAACGTCGCGCGCTCACGCGTGGCATCTGACCTCTCCAACCTGTTGGCCGCGCGTGTTGGTAACGGGAGCTCGTGCCAGGATCTCCAGCCGCGAAGACAGCGTTTCCGTCAGCGCTCCGAGGTGCTGCAAGAGGCGTATCACCGCCGGTTGCTGCGCGCGAGGCGAGCCGTCCTCCACCTTGAGGGCAAATCCGATCTGCTCATCGAGGAGCGCGACCGTGTGCACGCCCTCCGCACCGACCTTTGCCAGAACGGCACCGTCGGTCTCTTCCATGAGCACCGTGTCGAAGCGGTCGGTGCCGCCAACGAGAAATGGGTGCGTTCGCATCGCATTCACGATTCGGGCGGCCGGCTCGTCGTGCCGGCGCGCTGCTTCGGCCAAGCGGGCGAAGCTTCGCGCCATTCCGGTGAGCGGGAGGGCGAACGTGACCACGCTGCAGCCATCCACTCCACTCATGATGTTTTCAGAGGAAACACCGGACCACTCCGCTACCGTGTCGCGCGCCGCCTGCTGCACCGGGTGGTCGGCGAGCTGGTAGTCCAGCATCGACCAGTTGCTGCCTTTCGCCAGGGCGAGCATTGCCACGTGCTTCCCGGAACAGTTGTTATGCACGCGTGATGCGGTGAGTCCCGACTCCCGCAGCATGCGGGCGCCGCGAGCGGTGAACGGTGCGTGCGGGCCGCAAGCGAGATCTCCTTCCTCCAGACCAAGCGAAGCCAGCATCGAGTTGACGATCGCGACGTGCTCAGGCTCCCCGCCGTGCGAGCCGCAGGCCAGCGCGATCTGATCGTCACCCCAGCCGAGGCGGTCGGCGTGACCTCTGCGCAGCAGTGGCATGACCTGAAACGGCTTGGCGCACGATCGCCAGTGGGTGACGAAATCCGGATCGCCGGCGCTTCCGACCAATGCGCCCTTTGCGTTCACCACCGCCGCGTGCACCCGGTGCCGGGACTCCGTCACGTCGCCCCGCACCGCTATCACATCCAGATCGTACGTCGTCATTTGGCCCGTGCGGGCGCTTCCGCAGGCCGAGGAAGCGCAATGAAAATTCCCAGGAGCACCAGTGCTCCGCCACCCAACGTCGCCATCGGCGGCACCTCGCGAATGCCAGGCAGTGCCGCTGCCAGCAGCGTCGCGCCGAGCGGCTCGGCAAGCGTCGTGAGGTTAACGCTGAAGGCAGGAAGATAACGCAACGCCCAGTTCATCCCGGTATGCCCGAGCATCATGGGACCGATCGCGAGCGCGGCGAAGATCAGCCACTCACGTGGCGGTTGCGGCAGCATCGGGGCGCCGATCACGATGGCTATGACGACGAGGGTGATGAAGCAGGCGCCGTAAACGAGCGCGACGTACGGCCAGAGATCGAGAGTACCGCGTAGCCTGCGCCCGGTGAGGTAGTAGAGGGCCGCTGTCGCCGCGCCGGCGAGCGCGAGGGTGTTGCCGAGCAGCGCACGTGGCGATGCCAGACCGGCGCCGCCGATGAGATCGGGGAGCACGATGGTTGCCGCACCAGCCATTGCCAGCGCAATACCGGCCCATTGGACGCGGGTGGGCGCCTCACGCAGCCAGAACGCCGAGACCACGGCGATGAGTACGGGCTGCGTATTCACCAGGACGACCGAAGCGGCGACGGTCGTGTACGACAGCGATGTGTTCCAGCTCCAGAAGTGCAGGGCGAGCATCACGCCGGCGCCGAGAGCGAGTGCAACGCCCTGCCTGTCGAGTCGCCGCCACTGCCGCCAGCCACGTTGCGGAACGAGAAAACCCGCGACGATCACGAGCGAGATGGCGAGCCGCCAGATGGCGATGACCAGCGGGTGGGCGGTCGAGTAGCGGATGAGCGGCGCGGCGAACGAAATGCCGACCATCGCCATTCCCAATACCAGCAGCGCCGCCCCACGTCGAGGGGGCTGAAAGATCTCGTTGCTCGTCAGGATGTTTGGGTCGCGGGGTACGCGATGCGCGACGCGCGATGCGGGAAGAATCGCACGGCAGCCTTTTTTCCTACTTCCTATTTCCTATTTCCTATTTCCTGAATCAAAACACCTTTATCAACCCTCTCGTGTATTTCTGCGGATTCGTGCGGACGTCCTCGAGGATCGCCGACAGGTCGGTGACGGTCTTGTTCAGTTTGTCATATAGCTGCTGGTCGTTGAGCATCCGGGCGGCAAAGCCGTTCCCCGAGTGGAGCAACCGCACCACCGAGTCGGCGCCGGCCACCGTGCCCACTATCTGCTGGTAGAGCGAATCGTCGGCGGCAAGGCGGCCGAGCGTGCCGTCGCGCGAGGAGAGCAACGCCATCGTGGAATCGAGGGTGGCCAGCGTCGACGTCAGGCGAACGTACAGCGTCGGATCGTCCAGCAGCCGGCCGACCGTGCCGTTAGGTGACTGCAGCCGGCGCAAAAGCGCGTCGGTCTCGGTGAGCGTCTCGGTAAGGCCGTCGTAGAGGGTACGGTTAGTGAGCAGCTGGCCCATGGTACCCTCTCCCCGCACGATGCCGCCGGTGATCTGGCGCATGTCGGCGGTGAGCTGCACCAGATCGCCAACGGCGCCTGACGCCTGAGCGATGACCTGCTCGTAGTCCAGAGAGGGGCTCGTCTCCAGGGTATCGCCTTCGGACAGCGCCGCGAAGCGGGGCGTACCCACCGAGATATCGAGTGTCTTGTCGCCGAGCAAGCCAAGTGTCCGGATCTGCGCCCGCGAGTCCTCACGAATCTGGTCGCGCAGCGACGTAGCTACCGACAGCGTGATGCGAAGATTGCGCGTCGTATCGCCGTCGATTGGCAGGAAGTCGATCTTGTCGATCCGGCCCGACAGCTGGCCGGCGACCGACACCGCTCCTCCCTCCTGGAGCCCATTGGCGTTGGGCAGGAAGGTCACGAGCTTGTAACGGCCGGCAAACAGGTTCGCTGCCGCGCCGAGCTGCACGATGGCGACGACCAGAATCAGCAAGGCGACGAGAATCAGCGCGCCGACCTTGAGCTGTTCCCAGGTAAGAAAGGTTGGACGTCTCATAATTCGTATCGGCGGGAAGGGCGGAGGAGCGAAGTAAAACTGGGCCTGGAAGTCGAAATAAGAGATGCGAGATGCGAGAACAAACCGTATGGCCACCCCATCTCGCATCTCTCATCTCTCATCTTACGAGCATGACCGCTGTGGCAATACCGTTCACTATGTCTCATTACGAGCCACCGAGGAAGTCTCTTAGGTACTTATCGTCGCTCGACGCCATTTCTTCCGGGGTCCCCATGAAGCGAATGTTGCGCTCGGCGAGCAGCGCTATGCGCGATCCCATGCGGAACGCCGAGCGGATATCGTGCGAAACCACGACGCTGGTTACGCCAAGCTCGCGTTGAAGCTTCATGATCAGCCGCGTAATGGTGCCGGTTGTGAGCGGATCGAGACCTGACGTCGGTTCATCGTACAACATGATCTGCGGATCGTTCGCCATCCCCCGTGCAATGCCGACACGCTTCTTCATTCCGCCTGACAGCTCCGCCGGAAGCGCCTCCATCACCTTGTCCGGATCCAGATCGACAAACTCGAGCTTCTCACGCACGTGCGCCTCGATTTCGTCCTCCGTCAGTTTCGTGTGCTCACGCAATGGATAGGCGACGTTGTCGAAGACACTCAACGAGTCGAACAGCGCCGCGCCCTGGAATACCATGCCCATGCTCTGGCGAACCTCGAGCGCCTCATCGAAGCTCAGCGCGACGATGTCGTCGCCCATTATCAGCACACGGCCTTTGTCGGGGACGAGCAACCGCAGGATCAACTTGAGAATCGTACTCTTGCCGGTACCCGATTCGCCGACAATGACGACCGTTTCGCCCTTTTCGACGGTAAGCGAAATGTCCTCGAGAACCGGATAGTCGAAACCAAGCGAGACGTTGTCCAGCTCGACAATTGGATGCTCGTCATCCTCTTCGGCCCGGCGAAGGAGATCCTCCGGGGCATCCTCGGCCAGCTCCGTGCGAATGGCCTGCCGCACCCGCGCCCGTGCCACGGTCGAGCGCCGCTCGCCCGCTCGCCGGTTGGCCGGCTCCGATCGAGGCCGGCTCTTTGATTCGTCGTCGGAACGGTCGTCGCTCATGGCGCCAGTGCAAACAGAAGGATCTGCGTTATGAAATAGTCGGAAACGAGAATCAGCACGCTCGCCGTAACCACGGTCCGGGTGGTGGCGACACCCACTCCTTCAGTACCGCCAGTCGTGGAAAGCCCGAAATGACAGCCTGTAATGGCGATGATGGCGCCGAAGACGAGCGGTTTGCTGAGTCCCATCACGAAATCGTTGGGCACATAACGAAAGATGAAGCCGCCCGACGCGATCTGCTTCCAGACGCTCTGCCAGTAGAACGACGAAGGCAGCTGCACGTACAGCTCGGCGATCAGGTTGCCACCCAGAATTCCGACCAGATCGGCGACTACGGTGAGCATCGGCATCATGATCAACGCGGCAAGCAGCCTTGGCGTCACCAGCTTCTTGATCGGATCGGTGCCGAGCGTATTGAGGGCGTCGATCTGCTCGGTCACTTTCATCGAGCCGAGCTGCGCGGCGATGCCGCTGCCCACCCGTCCGGCGACCATGAGGCCGGCGAGCACCGGCCCCAGTTCGCGAATCATCGATGCCGATACGAGCTGGCCGATGTACTGCGTCGCCCCGAACTGCGCCATCTGCACCGAAGATTGCAGCGCCAGCACCATCCCCGTGAACAAACCCGTCAGAACGACGATTCCCAGCGACTGCACGCCGATGACATCCATCTGCTGCACCACATCGCTCGCGTAGAAGGGGCGGGCGAAGATGAAGCGGATGGATTTCCACGCGAGCGTGAAGTACTGCTGTACCGCAAGGACTTTCTCCTTCGCGGCGAGATTGATGTTGGAGAGGAAGGACAAGTTGGGGGTCGAGGGTCGGGGGTCGGGGGTCGAGGGTCGAGGGTCGAGGGTCGAGGGTTAGGAGTTAGGGACCTAGGAACTAGGACTACGCACCGGCGACAAGGAAACTGGGGCGTTGAGTACCACGAAGCCAGTGCACGCACGACAAATCGTTTCGCGC
>JBGTNB010000532.1:0-4774 GCA_041743285.1 Gemmatimonadaceae bacterium | reverse complement strand
GCGCGCAAGAACTCGCGCGCGGGTCCCCGCACCCCGCGGGTGCTCCGGCAAGCCGTCGCTGGCGACGATGACCGACGGCTCGGTCATGACGTCATCCACCACGCGATCGGGATTCAGATGGATTAAAACAGGGCGACTTTCAGTCTCGGCATGCAATTCGTCGAATCGTTCCCTTGTCAGTCGTTCCCCGGTCTCCGGGATTTCTATGGCGTCATAGTCGATGCCGCGTTTTTCGCGCCACCCAGGGTTGAAATAGGCGGAGTTGATCGCTGTCATAGCGACCGTATAGGGATAGGCCTCCGTTGTCACATCGAGACCGCGCTCGCGCGCTCCGGCCATCATCGCAATACATTCCATGGCGTCGCGCATGCAGACGCTGTTGACGTGTACGACATGCAGCGACGCGCCCGTGATCGCGGCAGCGCCGATGAGCTCCGTCACTGCTTCGACGCCGGACCCGGGTTCGATAAGGCCGCTGCTGCGCGCGTGCACGAAGACCGGAACTTCCAGCGCCTTGGCCAGCCGGAAGACTTCGATGAGTTCATGGCGTGTCGTTCCGGGTGCGTACTCAAGGCCGATCCCGATACCGAGGGCGCCGGCCTCAACCTCGCTTCGAAGTCGAGCGAGAAGCCGCGCAAGCTGCTCAGGCGTGGCCGAGTCATTCGTTGCAGGACCCGACTTCGGAATCACCGTCGCCGCGTCCCCGAATCGGCTGGATGGGACAGGCAGATCCCAAGCCTTCATTCGCGCAACCAGAAATGAAGCGCTTGCACCGAAGTGAATGAGCGCCTTGCCCTCGAGCGCTTGCCGGAAGCGTTCGACATCGGTTACGCCCACTTCGAGCTCGAGTGCCGTCGTAACGCCGTCAAGTGCCAGCAACGGGAAGGACCGCGGATCGAAACCGTGCTGGTGCAGTTCTATGAAGCCCGGAGCAACGACCAGGCCGCGCGCATCAATGACCTTCCTGCCCGAGAGCGGCTCGACGGATACGCTCGCGATCGTGTCGCCGCGGATGCCGACGTCACGGACTGCATCAAGCCCGGTTTCGGGGTCGATGACTCGACCCCCTTTAAGGACGAGATCGAATGCTTCACCGGCGATTGCGACACCAGCGATCGAAATGTAAGCCGCAAGCACGGCAAGGCCAGCTCGTACTCCAAGCGGTGCTAAATGCATGCTGCTCCCCTGCCTCGCGTTTGCGAGGAAGCCGATCATACCCTCTAAGGAACCTGGGAGATGATGGTGGCCGATGGCTGAATCGAACACTGGCACCGGATTCTGAAGCCAAAGCTATTCCGAACCGCCTCCTGGAGGTGCACTCAGTCCCAGACGCACGACGATTGACTCGAAGCGTGCGTTGCCCCGTAGCGAATCGAATGCCGGATCAATGCGCAGCCAGCCCAGCAAAGTCGAACGCTCTGCCACGGCACGATCGAGCCAATTGAGAGCCTGGTCTGCCTCTCCGAGACTCGCGGCAATCGTAGCGAGGTCATACGACGGCACGTACTCCGCCGCCGACTGCCTTTCGAGGCGTCGCAGCTCGGCGAGTGCTTCCGTGCGACGTCCGAGGAGCGCCAGTGACTGACCCGTGTCACCAAAACTCCCCGGTGTCGGATTGCGACAACGACCGAACTCCGTCAGGGCCCGCTCTATCTGGTTGGTGCGCAAACAGGCGCGCCCCAGAAAGCGCCGCGCATGATCGGATCCTTCGTCTGCCGCGAGTGTCTGTTCGAGCTCTGTGATCGCCTCCGCGTACCGACGCCCGAAATACAACAGCATGCCGACGCATGCCTTCGGCGGCGCCCACAATGGCTCGAGTTTTTGAGCCAGCCGCAGGTCAGTCACACCACGATCGATTTCGCCCATGTAACCCGACAGGATGCCTCGATATACGTAGCTCATCGTGTAATTTGGATCGAGCTCGATAGCGCGCGTATAGGCTTGTTCGGCACCCCGCCAGTCATTCTCGTATTGCGCCTTGATGTGGCCCAGAGTTGCGTGCGCTTCGGCCAGCAATGGATCGATCTCGAGCGCTTTGGCGACCGCCTCACGCGCGAGCGGAAATACAACGCGCGGCGCACGAATTCCCATTACCGCCAATGTTCCATAACAATCGGAGAGTCCCGTGTAAGCGCGCGCGTAGCGTTCGTCGTGTGCAATGGCCTCCTTGAAAAAGGCGATCGCTTGCATGAGACCGGCTTTGCTAAAGCGGCTCCAGGCCAATCGGCCGTTCGAATAGAGTTGATAGGCCTCGGCGTCCTCGGTAAACCGCTTGACGAGGCGGTGTGGCCGGGCTCCGCCGAGCTCACCCGCGAGCGCTTCAGTCACCCGGTGCGCGATTGAATCCTGAACGTCGAACAGGGTCGTGAAATCCTCCTCGAATCGGCTGCTCCAGATCTGCCGGCCGTCGCTGACACGAATGAGCCTTGCGGTAACCCGAAGTCTGCCCCCCTGGCGTTGCAGCGAGCCCTCCAATACGGACTCGACGCCGAGCTCTTTTCCTGCCGCGGTGGCATCCCGGTCGAATACGCCGTACCGAAGCACGGAGGTCAGCGGGCAAACGGTCAGGTCGCGCAGTGCGTTCAAGCTTGTTATCAGTGTTTCCGTCATTCCGATTTCGAGCGACTCATTCCGGTCTTCCGGCACCAATGGCCTGAATGGCAACACGGCCAGCGTCCGCTGCGGCCCGGCCGAGCGTTGCGCAACTTCGGCGACGAATCTGTAGCCACGCCCGGGAATTGTCGCTATGTACCGATTTTCACCACGTGCTTCGCCGAGTACCCGACGCAGCGTTGAGATGGTCTGCGTGAGGCTGTTTTCCTCTACGGTCACGTTCGGCCAGATCGCCGCCAGCAAAGTGTCCTTATCCAGCAACTCCTGGCGGTGCTCGAGGAAATATATCAACGCATCCATGGCCTTGGGGGTAAGCGGCACGACCTCCTCGCTCGCACGACGCACCAGGCGCCGCTGATCGGCGTCGATGGTGAACTCCCCGAACTCAAAGACAGTGCGCATTGGCATGAATCGCGAAGATCAGAAATCATCAGAAGATTTCAGCCGCCAGGCACGATTCTTTCATAAGTGATGCTCGACAGTCACGGCCGGGCAGCGGGCAAATGTCGCCCGGTAACTACGGAGCATGAACATGAAAACGGCAATCACACGAACTGCAATGGCGGCGGTGGCGGCGCTCACGCTGGTGACAGCTTCGACAAGCTATACGCACGCTGGTGAAGGCGGCGACGCTTTCCACAGTGCCAACCGCGGGCACGGGGCAGGGCTGCAATTGGAGGGGACATGGCTCGTGCAGGTCACCCGTCGCGATTGTGATACGGGCACCGAGGTGGAAACCTTTCAGGCGATGAACAGCTTTGTGTCGGGCGGGTCATTGGTGGAATTCGGCACGACCCCGTCCGTCACGCCTGGCATGCGCACGCCGGGACTCGGCGACTGGAAACGGACTGGACCAAGTACTTTCCAGGCGATTTTCTCCCTCTTCTTCCTGCCAGATGGAGTCAACATCGGCTCGCTCCACCAAGTCGAGCGAGACATCACGATGCTTTCGTCCGGACGGTTTGCGGCGGATGCCAAGGTGAAAATTCTGGATCCCACTGGCGCAGTGCTCATAGCAAGCGGGTGCGCTACCGAGACGGCGCGGCGGATCAGCTAAGATCAGTTTGAGCTGCTGCACCGACTCCTCCTGGACCGGGACTTCATGGACCGAGTCGACAACCGACTGGTCGAAGTCCCGTCAGGAGGGGGTGGCCAGGGGCGGAATCGAACCACCGACACGCGGATTTTCAGTAGCAGGTACAGCTGCCTTAGCCGCTCGTAAGTCGAAGACTCGGCAGAGTTTATCCAGGGACGTCGGGCGCGAGTCTTGCACGCAGGTTTCTCACCAGGAGCGCTCGAATATCAGGCCGATGATGGGAAATGCTTCCCCTTCGTCTGCGACAATTACGCCTCGCCGCGGGTCGAACTCCTGCGATTCACCGGCTGGTCCGGCATAGACGTTGATCACGTCCAGGAACGCGACCAGGTCCACCGGGCCGAGAGTACGCCGGTAATCAACCCGAATATTGAGCGAGTGATAGTCATCAAGCCGAAGCGCGTTCTGCTGCGTCAGTTCCTTCGAGAAGCGCAGCGGCTGTCCGGGTCCCAGCACGTCACTATTGATGATGAAGTTGTCCGTGGGTCGCCCGGTCGCCCATTTCCAGCGCGCACCTACTTTCCAGCGTTCGCTGATCTCCCAGCTGCCGCCGATGGAGAAGAAATGCTCGCGGCTGAAATCGGCGTCATGGTCCCCGAAGCCGTCGTTGTCGTCGATCCGGGCATCGTTATAGGCGTAGACGACATTCCCGAACCAGCCATCCGCAAAGCGCCGTGACAGAACGACGTCTAGGCCGAGATTCGTGCCTTCCCCGTCGTTGGAGACCCGGCCACTGGTGCGTTCCTGCTCTACGATGACATTGTCCAGCCACTGATAGTACGGCTCGACGAGCAGCGACCAGTCCGGGCCAAAGGACTGCTCGAAGCCGACGCTCACGTGCGTGATTCGCTCGTTTTCGATATCAAAGTTCTCCAGGCTCGCCGCGCGGACCAGAAAGCGCGGCGACTGATAGAACACGCCCGCGGTTGCCGACACTCGCATGTCCGGCTGGGGGCGCCAGTTCGCTGCAAGCCGCGGAGAGACGAGCGATTCGTCCGAAAAGCCATCGTAATCGTAACGAAGCCCGGCTCTCAGATCCCATTGAGCGAACTCGAACACCTGCTC
>JBGTNB010000531.1:0-2104 GCA_041743285.1 Gemmatimonadaceae bacterium | reverse complement strand
GATGCGAGTTGCGAGGACGAGCCTTGCGACTGCGCTCCTCCGCAGTTGTTCAGGCTTGTCCTCGCAACTCGCATCTCTCATCTTCCTGTACGGAACGGTAATCTTCCTCTATGGAACGATCTCCCCCAACATGTCCACTATGCGCCTAACGTTGGCTGCTCTGCATCTGATTGCGCTGGGCCTGGGGCTCGGCGCCGTCTGGAGCCGCGCGGGTGCGCTCCGCGGCACGCTCGACCGGGAAGGATTGCGGCGGGTCTTCAGTGCGGACGCATGGTGGGGCGTCGCGGCAGCGCTATGGCTCTCCACTGGGTTGGCGCGATTGTTCATGGGCACGGAGAAGGCCACTTCCTACTACATGACCAACCCCATGTTTCACACAAAGATGGGACTGTTTCTCGTAATCCTGCTGCTCGAGATCTGGCCAATGACGGTTCTCATCCGCTGGCGGCGTCAGGTCGCCCGACAGGGAACCGTGGATACGGCACCGGCGCCGCGCCTTGCAACGGTGAGTACGGTGGAGGCGGCGCTTGTAGTGGTAATCGTATTCGTGGCGGTAGGAATGGCGCGCGGTTATGGCGCGTCGTAATCTGCGAGTTCTGAGATGAGAGATGCGAGTTGCGACGACAAGCCTTGCAACGCGCTCCTCAGCAGTTGTTCAAGGCCTGTCCTCGCAACTCGCATCTCTCATCTCTCTTTCTCGCATCTCTCATCTCTCTTTACGGAACTATCTCCCCCCCCGTCATATCTCTCAGCGTCACCGGCCCCAGGTTCAGCGCCTTCAGCGTGGGTTCCACGCTCGTGCGGTCGCCAACGATGATGATCGCCAGCTGCGCCGGATCGATGTACTTCCTGGCAACACGCTGAATATCCTGCTGCGTGATCTGCTCTATGCGTTGTACGTACGAGTTGTAGTAGTCGAGCGGCAACCCGTAGGTCACTACCGGCGCCAGACGGAAGCTTATGTCCCCGGTGGTTTCGAAATCTCCGGGTAAACCAAGCTGCAGGTACTTCTTTGCCTTCTCGAGCTCCGGCTGAGGCACCGTGTCGAGGATGGCGCGCAGCTCCTTCATGAACTCGATCAACGCGGAGTCAGTCTTGGTGCCTGTCACTTCGGCGTAAGCGGTGAACGGGCCTGCCTCGCGGCGCATGGCGAACCCAGACCCCGCTCCGTAGGTGTATCCCTTCGTCTCGCGCAGGTTCTGATTGAGGCGGCTCGTGAAGGATCCGCCGAGGATCGTGTTCATCACTTCGAGCGCGAAATAGTCATCGGTCGACCGCGGCACACCGATGCTGCCGATCCGCACAGACGACTGCGGCGCACCCGGTTTGTCGATGAGGTACACGGTCGTGCGCGATGCCGCGCTCGGCTGCGAATACTGGGCGCGCGGCACCTCGGCGCGCTGCCAGGCACTGAATAGACGCCCGACACGCGCTTCGATGTCCGCCGGTCTGACGTCCCCCACCACGACCAGGGTGGAGTTGTTCGGCCGGTAGTACGCGCGATAGAAATTTTCCAGATCGGAACGGGTCGTCGCCTCGGTGGCGGCCTCGGTGCCGCCTAACGGACGCCCGTACGGATGATCGTTTCCGTAGAGAATGGCCGCGTAGGCGCGGTCGGCGATCGCCGGCCCGCGGTCCCGCAGCTGAAGCAGGCTGGTGAGGCGCTGCTTCCGCAGTCGCTCCAGCTCGTCGGGTGGAAAGCTCGGATTCAGCGCGACATCGGCGAACAGGGCAAGAGCACTATCGAGCTGGGCGGTCGGCGTGTGGAGCATTACCCGCGACACGTCCCAGCCGCCGCTGCTGCTGACCGAGGCGCCTAACGCCGCTTCCTGGGCGGCGATTTCGAGCGCCGAGCGCGATGTGGTTCCCTCCTGCAGCATGCTGGCGACGAGGGTGGCCACGCCGGGCTTGCCGGCCGGATCGGCTTCTCCGCCAGTGCCCACCAGCAACATGAAATCGGCAATCGGCAGCTCGTGATGCTCGACGATCAGAAGCCGCATCCCGTTTGGAAGCGTGCGCTCGACGACCGGCGGCAGCGCCAGCGCCGGCGGTGCGGCGAGAACGGGGGGGAGCGAACGGTCGAATTCGGGTTGTGCAGCCGGCG
>JBGTNB010000530.1:0-1502 GCA_041743285.1 Gemmatimonadaceae bacterium | reverse complement strand
CGGCGGCGGCGGTGGGATTTTCCCTTTCCGTTCCCTTCGACCTGCCCACCGGCCCGACGATCATCCTCGTTTCGGGCGTCCTCGCACTCCTCGCATGGCTCATACGCCTCGCACAACGCCGCTGATTGCGCTCATTGTCTCCTTCGCCGCGCCGCTCGCGGCGCAGTCCGATGGCCGGCCACGGTTCGACGCTGGAATAGCCTACACATCAGCACTCGTAGACGATGCGAACGGCACGAGTGTGAGCTATGCGTTGGCGCCGGTGATTGGCGGCGGAATGGCCTGGACGTTGTCAGAAGGCACGAGCGCGCTCCTTGGCGCACGGTTGAGCCGGGCTGGAGTGAACATCGATTACGGCGACGACAGCAAATCGGCAGGCAGCGGCTGGATCGTCGACGTACGAGCGTCGCTCGAGCGCAATGTTACAGGATGTGCCGGCGGAGTCGCCCGCGGCTGCACTTCGATCAGTGCGGGAGTCGGTGCGCTCTGGGCAGGCGGACCTGACGACGTGGCACCGTTCAGTGTAGACCGGGGAGCGCTGCTGAACGGCGAAATTGGTGCGTCGCTCCGCATCGCCACTTCCCAGCCGATCTTCCTTACCGGCGGGGCGCAAGCCTTTCGGCTCGGCGGCGCTACAGCCGGCGATCCGATTCACGAGAGCGGGACGGTGATGCGGGTCCTGGTGGGGGTGCGCCATGGGCGTTAGGTCGGGAGCGGCGCTGCTGGCGCTGATGATCATCGCGGGGTGCGACGCGCCGCTCGTTGCCGCCGACGGCCCGGGCTATGACCCGACTCTTCCGCTGGACGGGCAGAACGTCATTTACCACTGGCCGCTCGGTCACACCATCTCCGTCTACGCCCACACCGCGGGCGCGCCAGCCGGCTTCGATCTGCCAGGCGCCATTCTGCGCGCGAACGAAGCGTGGGCAAGTGTGCTCCGCTACCGTGAATTCGACGTCCGACTCGTGTCCTCTCCCGATCAGGCGGATGTAGCCTTTCACTTCGATACCGACTCGGTGGTGAGCGTGACCAGCTGCGCGCCGCCGGCAACAGGCGCGGCGGGCATTACGTCGGCCTGCCCGAACGCATCCGGCACCATGCTAAATGCCATTCCCCTTATCGGCGGCGGCACGAGCCGCGTCAAGTTCGACGTGCAGATCAGCGCCAGCCCGACGCGCATTCCTAACGCCGTGGTCTTTCAACGCATCGTCACGCACGAGTTCGGGCATGTGATCGGGATTGGACGGCACAGCAGCTCGATGGCCGACCTGATGTTCGGCGGACCCACCGTGGACCAGCCGTCCGAAGCCGACGCTCAAACGCTGCGCTACGTGCTCCATCAACCGGCGACGCTTCGGCCGTAGCCGGTTCGCCGTTACATTTCGCGGACCCATGACGAGACGACGCGAAGAGGCGCTCCTCTACCACGAGCAGGGACGCCCCGGAAAGATTGCCGTTGTTCCGACCAAACCGCTGGCCAACCAGCGCGACCTCTCGCTCGC
>JBGTNB010000529.1:0-8243 GCA_041743285.1 Gemmatimonadaceae bacterium | reverse complement strand
TGCCGGAGTTATCTGGACTGGATGCCAAGGCGTGCAATTTCCGCATGGCGTGGGCAGCCGATCTGATGATCGTTGACAAGCCCGACCGCCTGCATCCAGGCATACATGATTGTCGATCCCACGAAGGTGAATTCCCGGCGTTTCAGGTCCTTTGACAGGGCGTCTGATTGGGCGGTCGTCGCCGGCACGTCGCGGATCGAGCGCCAGCTGTTCTGACGCGCTTCGCCCCCCACGAAGCTCCACGCGTGACGGTCGAAGCTGCCGAACTCGCGCTGCACACGGAGAAACGCCCGAGCGTTCTTCACCGCCCCGGCGATCTTCAGCCGGTTGCGTATGAGGCCGGGATTCTGCAGAAGCTTTTCGATTCGTGCTGGAGTGAAGCGGGCAACACGGGCAGGATCGAAGCCGGCGAACGCCTCCCGGTAGTATTCGCGCTTTTTCAAAACGGTCTCCCACGAAAGCCCTGCCTGCGCTCCCTCCAGGATCAGGAACTCGAACAGCACACGGTCGTCATGCACCGGCACGCCCCACTCTTCGTCGTGGTAGGCGGCGTACAACTCGTTATGATCACCGAAGCAGCGGGGCATGATGCGATTACGAGAATTAGGGGATGGCCAGACGCTCGGAAAGCAATTTACGAACAACCGTCCTGGCCGTCAGCGTCTATCAGTTGGGAGCTTCTCCTTCGAATCTCCTCGAGCCGCTCTCTAGTGTCGCGGCCACCTTGCGCGCCAATCGATCTGGCGGTTGCTTCGGCGGACCTGTTCCCATAGCGAGAGTTCCGACCTGCGTACGATCAATCTGCCGCACCCGCTCGTCCTGCTCGTCCTCGGAATCGTGATCGCCGCGGCCGTTACATGGCTCATACCCGCCGGCGAGTATCAGCGAACGGTCGACGAGGCCACCGGCCGAACCATCGCCGTCGCCGGTACGTACAGGCAGGTGCCGCAGGAGCCGGTAGGGCCGTTCGATGTTGCGGTGGCTATTCCGCGCGGATTCGTCGAAGGCGCGGACGTGATTGCGACGATTCTTTTCGTCGGCGCGGCGTTCTTTCTCGTCGACCGTGTGGGCACGCTCGGCCGCTTGCTGGGCGCCCTCATCAAGAGTCTCGGCTCACGTGGACTCCTGGCCATCCCGATCGTGGCCTTGTTTTTCGGTACGATGGGCGCATTGGAAAACATGCAGGAGGAGATCGTCGCTCTGGTGCCGGTGCTGCTGGTGTTCGGCCGAAGGATCGGCGTCGATGCGGTGACGGTGGTCGCCGCGGCGGCGGGTGCCGCCGTCGTCGGCAGCGCCTTCGGACCGACGAACCCCTTTCAGGCCGGGATTGCCCTAACGCTGGCCGAGCTGCCGGTGCTAGAGGGTGGAGGTCTGCGGCTGGCGATGTGGATCGTAGGCATGGCGGTGTGGATCGGCTGGACGCTGCGCTACGCCGCGGCCCATCGGGTGCCTATCGAGGCTGCCCCGCTCGACGTTCCCAGCGATGTGACCGCCCGCGACGTGGCAATCGTCGCGTGCGTAGTGATTCCGTTAGCCGCGTACGTGATCGGCGCGCTCCGCTTCGGCTGGGGGTTCAACGAGCTGTCAGGCGCATTCATTGTCGGCGCGATTTGCGTCGGGATCATCGCGCGGTTGGGCGTGACCGGCACAACGGTGGCGTTGCTGGACGGAATGCAGGCGATGCTCCCGGCAGCGTTGCTGGTGGGGCTGGCCCGCAGCATCGCGCTGGTGCTGGCCGATGGCCGGGTGATCGACACCATTCTATTCTCCGTTGCGCAGCCGTTAGGGCAGGTGCCGCCGGCCGTATCGGCGCTGCTGATGGTGCCGGCGCAGGCGGCCCTCCATGTGCCGGTGCCGAGCGTCAGCGGTCAGGCGGCGCTCACTATGCCGGTCCTGATTCCGCTTTCGGACCTGATTGGACTGTCGCGTCAGGTGACGGTGCTCGCCTACCAGACGGGCGCCGGGTTAATGGACATGCTCACGCCCACCAATGGCGCGCTGCTGGCCGTGCTGCTTGCCGCGGGTGTTCCCTACCAGCGGTGGTTGCGCTTCGCAATCGGTGGCTGGGCGCTGACGACGCTGGTGGGAGTCGCGGGAATCCTGACGGCACTAGCGATAGGTCTCTGAAGGCAATCATTGCGCTCTGATTCCTTCTTGCGAAGATCTTGGCGCCTGGAACGGATTAATCGACGCCCCCATCGATTGCGCCGCGCGCCGCGTGTCGAAACGGGCGGTCATTCGCATCTCTCTGCGAGAATTCGATGCCGGATGATCCAGCACGCGCGATGTATCGTCGAGCGTGACCTCTTGCATTCATTCCCGCCAGCCGAGCAAACTATGGGTATGCCCGCGATTCGACACCATTGGACGACCGCCGAGGTGCGCGCGCTCATGGATGAGGCGCGCGCCTGGCCACGCTACGAGCTGATTGGCGGCGAGCTGTTCGTGACGCCGGCTCCTGGAGTGATCCATCAGGTTGCCGTCACCGAGATCTGGCGCTTGATCTCAGATTACGTCGAGCGCGAGCGGCTCGGAATTGCGTTGACATCACCCGCTGACATAGAGCTCGAGGCCGGCACCATCACGCAGCCGGACGTCTTCGTGATACCCGCGGGCATCCTGCGTCGCCGGAAGCCTGCGCCAAGCTGGTCCGACGTCACGGCGCTCCTCCTCTCCGTAGAGATCATTTCGCCGAGCAGCGTACGAACGGATCGGGTGGAGAAACGCGACTACTACCTCGGGGTGGGAGTTCCGGAGTACTGGATCGTCGATCTCGATGCGCGAATAGTCGAGCGGTGGACGGCGTCGCGCGCGACGCCACGAGTGGAGTCGACACGGTTCGAGTGGATGCCGGATGGAGCGGCGGCAGCTCTGGTCATAGATGCCCCCGCCTTGTTCAACCGCATCTGGGGGAAGCTGGGTAAGGCACTAGTTTGAGCGCTGATAGCCGGACTGCCCGCTTCGCACTTCGCACTTCAGTCATACCGCAGCGCACTTACCGGATCGATCGCCAGTGCCCGGCGTGCCGGCAGCCAGCTCGCCAGCAGCGCCGCAGCCAGAAGGACAAGAATCACTTGCCCGAAGGTCGTCGGATCGGACGGCTGAATGTCGAACAGCACCCCCTGCATCCACCTGGTGAGAAGCAGTGCGGCCACCACGCCCACCGCAACCCCGGCGGCGGCGAGGAGCATCCCACGCCCGACGACCGACCGCAGCACCGCGCGTGGCGGCGCCCCGAGTGCTACCCTCAGTCCGATCTCCTGACGACGCTGGTTAACCGCATAGGCGAGCACGCCGAAAATACCTAACGCTCCGAGGGTGAGCCCGATCACGCCGAACAGGGCTAGCAGCCAGGCCAGCAGGCGGGGCCGGGCGACCGCGGTGCCGAGTACGGACTCCAGCGTCATCAGGTTCGTGATTGTCTGGTTGGGATCCTGCGACCAGATAGCCTGGCGAACGGCATTGGTGTACTGCAGCGGGTCGCCCGCGGTCCGGATGACGATGCTCATGCGCGAGCGAAAGTTTTGCAGCGCGTGCAGATACATCGTCGGGTCTACCGGCTCGGCAAGTCCACGCTGCCGGATGTCGCCGACGACGCCGATCACCGGCAAGTCGGTGGTGCCAAAACGGAGCGCCTTGCCAACCGCGCTCTCGCCAGGCCACAGCCGACGCGCAAGCTCCTCGTTGACGACGATCACTGGCACGGAGCCGGGCGCATCGGTCATTTCGAACGTGCGCCCCTCGCGAACCGGGGTGCCGAGAGCTTTGAAGTAGTCGGTGCTGACCTGATGGAGTTGCACCGTCGGCCCCTCACCCGGCGATGTGGGTTGGCCGGGCACGTCGGGGCGCGCCATCTCTCCGTTGCCTCGCAGTGGAAGATCGCGGATGGCGCCGGCAGCCTGGACCCCGGGAACGGCTCGAATCCGATCGAGCGCGCCGTAGTAGTAGTTACGCATCGCGTCAGGCGTATCGTACTGATCCGGAATGCTGATCATAGCCACCAGCGCGTTGGCCGGTTGAAATCCCGGATCTACAGCCATCAGCCGGGCAAAGCTCTTGGTGGCCAAGCCGGCGCCGATCACGAGAATCACTGCCAGCGCCACCTCGGCGACCACCAGCGCGCTCCGGAGCTTCTGCCCGCTACCACCTACCGTGCCGCGCGCACCGGCTCGCAAGGACTGCTGGATTCCTGACGATGCACGCAGTGCCGGTACTATTCCGAAAAACAGGCCGGAGAGGATGGACACGCCCAAGGTGAATGCGAGGACGGTGCCATCGACGCCGATGTCGCCGGCGCGCGGCAGCTCGCTAGCGCCGGCCGCCGTGATCGCACGCACGGCAGCGTATCCAAGCCCGATTCCAAGCACCCCGCCTAACAGTGCGAGCGCCAGGCTCTCGGTGATCAACTGCCGGGCGATGCGCCCCCGACCGGCCCCAAGCGCCGCACGCACCGACAGCTCCTGCTGGCGACCCGTAGCACGGGCGAGCAGCAGACTGGCGATGTTGACGCAGGCAACGAGGAGCAGCATGGAGACAGCGACCATCAGCACGACCAACGGTTGCCGCACCTCGCCGATGATCGATTCACGGAGGCTTGCCAGGGTCACCTCATCCCAGCCGGGATTCTCGGGATGCTCCCGGGAGAGCCTGGCGGCAATGCTGGCCAGCTCGGATTTCAGCTGCGGTTCCGTTACACCCGGCTTCATGCGCGCAACGACACCCAGAAACTGCGCGCCGCGTGAACGGCCGATGTCGTCTGGGCCGTAAAGCGAAAGCGAAACCCAGCCGTCGATTGTTTGTTCGGCCGGATAGGTGAAACCAGGCGGCATGACGCCGACGACTTCGAACGGCTGGCCGTTGAGCGTCACCGCACTTCCAACGAGCGAAGGGTCTGAGCCGAAGCGGCGCGCCCAGAACCCGTGACTGATTACGACCGAGCGATTCTGCCCCGGGACGTGCTCATCCGGTCGCAGCACGCGCCCTAACAATGCGGTGGTCCCGAGCGTCTCGAAGAATCCCTCGGTGACGATCGCCATCGAAAGGCGCTCCGGCTCGCCGTTGCCGGTGAGATCCACGCCGCTCAAGCCCTCGGCGAAGAAGTAGCCGCCCATCGACTCCGCCAATTCGCTCTGTTCACGCCAGTCAAGGAAGTCGGGCTCGGACACGGCTCCCTGCTCAATGCCATTGGATGGCTGTGCATGCCACACACGCATCAGCCGACCCGGATCGCGGAAGGGAAGCTCTTCGAGCAGTACCCCGCGCACCACGCTGAAAATCGCCGTGTTGGCGCCTATTCCAAGCGCGAGGATGAGCAGCGCCGTGGCCGCAAAGCCTGGTGACGTGCGTAAGCTCCGGGCAGCGAACCGGAGGTCCTGCGACAGCTCGTCCAGCACCGTCATGCGACGCCTCTCCTTCTCGCGCCGAACATCTTCGGCGCGGCAATAATTGCGAGTAAAGTCCAGATCGCCGAAGCGGCGAGTCGATTCCGCCAGAGCGTCAGCTTCGGACCAGCCATCCCGCCGAAGCTCGGCCACGGTCTGCTCGAGGTGGAACCGGAGTTCGTCATCGACATCGGCCGCCACTTCGCGGCGCGAGCGGCCCGGAAAGCGAAAGACGCGGCGGACGTCCGGTGGCCGGCTCACGCCGGCTGAATGACCTTGAACAGCGCTTCGACGTAGCGGCGAAGCGCGACAATGTCGGTCTGCAGCTGCTTCCTTCCGTCTCTCGTTATGGAATAGAATTTGGCGCGCCGATTGGTGTCGGAGACGCCCCATTCCGAGTCTACCCAGCCCTTTCGCTCGAGGCGGTGCAGCGCCTGATAGAGCGCGGCGTCCTCTACCGCGAGCGCCCCATCGGTTCGTTGCCGAATCCACTGCGAGATCGCGTATCCGTGCATCGATGACCAGGTCAGCGTCTTGAGAATCAGGACATCGACCGTGCCTTGAACGAGTCCCAACCTTTCAGGGGGCATATCTTCCCTCACCGTATGAGTACTCACCACGTGAGGGGAAGCTAGCGGCGGACGCATTGGCCGGACAAGGGGTAAGGCGCGCTGGCTGGCCTTCAATTGCGATCGCTGTGTTGCTGCCAGGATTTCCGAAGTCGACACGAATCCAGGGAGGCTCTGATCACCGTGATCCGGGAGGATTCAGGCGGCTCTCGAAACAGGTACCTTCACGCCCATAGTACTTCAACGTCATATAGTCCAAAGCTTCGGTCCGCGGTCAGAATCGGCAGTTGCTCCAGCTGACCTTGCGCGACCAGCAGCCTATCGAACGGGTCCCGATGGAGGGGTGGCAGTGTGGAGACACGCAGTGCGTGGCGGTGGTGCACGGGAAGCGGAACGATGCCTGTACGCGCCATCAGGCGCGGCACGTATTCGTTAGGTGGCTCCGGGAGCTGGAGCTTGCCAAGTCCATGTTTGATCGCGATCTCCCAGGCGCTTGCGGCAGAGAGCACCAACTCGTTGCCGGTCGAGGCAATGAGGGCGTGGCTCGACTCGGACAACCGCTCGGGTGCCGCAAGCATCCAGAGCCACACCTGGGTATCGAGGAGGAGCCTCATGTCTCGAACGAATCCAGCACGGCCTCCGGAAGCGGAGCATCGAAGTCTTCCGCCACGATGAGCCGCCCCTTTTCAGAGCCTAGCCCCCGGTCACTCGCCACTGGATTCACCGGCACCAGGCGCGCGACCGGCACGCCAGCCTTGGCGATGACGATCTCGTCACCATCCGCTACCCGCTCGAGCAGCTTCGAAAGGTGGGTCTTGGCGTAGTGGATGTTATAGGTAACGGGAAATCGCTTCTCCATCGAATGAGCTTAGCTAAGTTATGGAGCTTAGTCAATGTCGCGGGCGCTTCCGACGCGCACGAACCGAGGGGTAGAGGATACCGGGAAATGTGAAATAGGAAGGTAGAATCCCAGGCAGATCGCCGGTCCCACTTCATCTTCTTCCTTGTCGATCTCCCGCTCCCCCGATCGACGTGGAATAGGACGTTCAGATTTTGCCGTTTCCCGTTTCCCATTTCCCATTTCCCGCTTTTTCTTTAAAACTCCTCCTCACAACCCGTCTCCATGTCCTCCCTCCGTGACCTCCGCTTCGCTTTAAGGAGCCTATCCAAGGTCCCCGGCTTCGCAGTCGCCGTAATCGTGACCCTCGCGCTCGGCATTGGCGCGAATACGGCGATCTACAGCGTCGTCCGCGGAGCACTACTGCGGCCACTACCTAACCGCGATGGCGACCGGCTCGTTTACCTCCGCCAGTCCGCTGAGCAGGCCGGTCAGGCCAACGTCCTTTTCTCCGTGCCCGAGGTCGTGGACTACCGGAGCGGCTCGAAGGCGCTCCAGGGTTTCGCCGAGTATTCCGAGATCCCGGCAACGATGCGCGGGCATGACGATCCGGTTCGTGTGCTCGCCGGGGTCGTAACGGGGAACTACTTCGAGGTCATGGGGCTCGGCCCGGTGGCGGGGCGTTTGTTCGACAGCCGCGACGACGGGCCTGGTGCGGCACCGGCAATGGTATTGTCCCACAAATACTGGCTTCAGCGATTCGGCGGCGATCCGAAGGTCATCGGCACTACAGTTAGGATCAACGGCAGCTCGAATCTCATCGTGGGCGTAGTTCAGGATGCACCGCGCTATCCGGGTGAAACGGATGTGTTCGTGAACATGGTCACCAGCCCGCATCATCTCGATGCGACGATGGTGACGGGCCGAACACACCGAATGACGGAAGTCTTTGCTCGTCTGGCGCCGGGCGCTACGCTGCCGCAGGCGCAGGCAGAGATCGCGCGCATCGAATCGAACGTTCACGCCGACCATCCGGAAGTTTATGAGCGTGCCGCCGGTTACGACATCAGCGTGGCGCCGCTCCGTGAGGTGATGAACGAGCGGGCAACACTGACGTTCTGGCTACTGATGGGTGCGGCGGCGTTCGTGCTGGTGATTGCGTGTGCCAATGTCGCCAACCTTACGCTCATGCGCGGCCTTCGCCGAGAGCGTGAATTGATCGTAAGGCGTGCGATGGGTGCGGGCGCCGCGCGGCTCAGGCGCCTGCTGCTGGCCGAGAATCTCCTGCTGGCACTGGCGGGTGGCGCACTCGGCCTGGTCATCGCCTTCGCCGGCCTCGGACTGCTCAAGGCGTTCGCCGAGCAGCTCACCACGCGGGCCGGCGAGATCAGCGTGGACGGTACCGTGCTCGCGTTCACGCTGGCGGTAGCTATAGCGGCGGGGATCGTGCTGGCG
>JBGTNB010000528.1:0-6362 GCA_041743285.1 Gemmatimonadaceae bacterium | reverse complement strand
GTGTCGGTGATCTCCACCACACGATAGAACGGATTCCGCGCCTCCTGACGGCGCTCGAAGATGTTGGTCAGCAGCAAGGCCAGACCTACCGCGGCTACCGCCGAAAGAACGGCCGCGCCCACCAGCCAGCTCCCGGTGAATCGGCGGCGCGGCGGCGCGGCCCGGGTGGAGTCTTCAGACTCGGTCATCGGATGCTCCGGAGGGACTGTATGTCATCACCGCACCATGTGGCCCACATAGGTGTGGCAGCGAATGCACGAGAACTCTCCTGCTCCCTGGACACTCGCTCCATCGTGGATCGACGGACGTCCCGCGACGCCGGCGGTGGCTTCGATAGGCTCGAAGCCTCTTGCATCGATCTGGTCCACGATAGCGTCGTGACAATCGCGGCAGGTTCGCTCCGTGATCGCGCGGTTATGTGCCTTGATCTGCAGCGGATCGGGAAACCGGCCGGTCGTGAAAGCGAGTGAGTGCCAGAATCCGTTCGAAGCCTTGGCGGCGTATTTCCCCACCGCGTCGTGCGGCATGTGGCAGTCGGCACACTTTGCGACGTTGCGGTGGCTGGACTTGAGCCAAGCCGAGTAATGCTCCTGCATGATGTGGCAGTTGGCGCACGAGGCCGCATCCGTAGTGAGGTAGGATGCTCCCTTGGCGTACACGAAGGTGAACGCTCCGAGTCCCGCCACGACGCCGAGCGCGGCCGCCGCGACCACTGCCCATGCGAGACGGCGTCTCATTCCAGCACTCGTCCACGGCCCGTTCGCATGTGCCGGTCACGCCCGATCCGGTGAGGCATCAGGAACCTCCCTAACGAGCCGCCCTTCGCGCCGGGCAGACGCATGGCGCTGCGCAGCCCGGGAGCAATTACCGCACCGTCCAACGCATGCGACACCGGCAAGCACGCGGTTAGCCGAGGAATTTGGGCGCGCGAACGGCTGGGCAGGGAAGGATGAGCCGAAAGGGGTCATCTTCGGCGTAACCCATTGGCATAGAAGCGTTTGCCGTGACGCTGGAAAGTCCTGAATGCGCCACCTTGCCCCGTTCATGACAGCCATGGTTGTCGACTTCTCTTGACGCTTGAAGTGAACATTGTCGGGAGTTGGACCAATCGGAGCGACCGTGTGCCCCCCACCGCCTTGCGCAGAGAAGCCTGCCCAGCGCAACGTGCATCTCTCCCTCATTCGGTGCTCGAGAAAAATGCCAACGGTGATGCCACCAATTTCGCTCTTTTCCAAAGCGGCCCTCGTCGTGGTCGCCCTGGCGTTTACCGCGCCCGTTATGCGCGCTCAAGCGGCGACGGCACCGCTTAAGCCGCACCAGCTCATCGCCCGCCAGATCTACGCGGAACTGGTCGAGATCAACACCACCGACACTCCCGCGGGCGACAATACGCGAGCGGCCGAAGCAATGGCCAAGCGGTTGCGCACCGCCGGATTCCCCGAACAGGACGTGCGAGTACTCTCTCCAGCGGCAAGGAAAGGCAACCTCATCGCAAGGTTACGTGGGACTGGAGCGAGCGGGCGAAAGCCAATCCTGCTTCTCGCGCATCTCGATGTCGTAGATGCGAAGCAGGAAGATTGGTCGGCCGATATCGACCCGTTCGCCTTTACCGAGCGTGACGGCTACTTCTATGGCCGCGGAACGAGCGACGACAAGGCGATGGCCGCAATCTGGATTGCCAATCTCATCCAGATGAGGCAGGAGGGCTTCATTCCCGACCGCGACCTGATCGTCGCGCTCACCGCCGATGAAGAAGGGGGACCGCACAACGGGGTCGAATGGCTGCTGGCGAACCATCGCGACGCAATCGACGCGGCATATGCGCTCAACGAGGGGGGAGGCGGCTTTCTCAAGGACGGCAAGCCGTTCGTACATAACGTTCAGGCAGCCGAGAAGGTCTACTACGACTTCACCGTCGAAGTGCGCAACCGGGGTGGACACAGTTCCCGTCCGGTCAAGGACAATGCGATCTACCACCTGGCCCATGGACTGGCACGCCTGGCTGGATACGATTTTCCCGTTAGGTTGAACGAGGTCACGGAGGCATATTTCGAGCGCCTTGCACAAGTTGAGACCGGGCAGACGGCGGCCGACATGCGGGCCATCTCCCGGCATCCAGGCGACACGGCCGCCGCACGCCGCCTATCCGCGCAACCGGCGTACAATGCGATGCTGCGAACTACGTGCGTCGCGACGATGCTGGAAGGAGGTCATGCGGCGAATGCCCTCCCCCAACTCGCGCGCGCAAACGTCAACTGCCGCGTCCTTCCGAACGAACCTGTGGCGGGCGTGCGCGAGACGCTCGTCCGGGTGATCGCCGCCGGCGACACGGCGATCATGATCTCGCCGACGCCGGCAACGCGAGGTGGACCGCCATCTCCCCTGACCGACGAGGTTCTTCGCCCTGTGGAGCGCCTGACGCGCGAAATGTGGGGCGACATTCCCGTCGTGCCGGTGATGGCTACTGGCGCGACCGACGGCTGGTACCTGCGCGCGGCGGGAATACCGACGTACGGCGTGTCGGGGCTGTTCGGCGACATGAACGACTCGCGGGCTCACGGGCGTGACGAGCGAATGCTCGTCAAGGCGTTCTTCGACGGACAGACGTTCCTCTACCGTCTGGTAAAGGAGCTGGCTGGCGGCAAGACGATGTAGCCGTCGCCGCTCAACTCGCCGGCGCCGCGGCGAAGCACCGCCGCCCGGCCCATAACGAGACGTATACAAGGCCGACGAGCACCGGCACCTCGATCAGCGGACCGATAACCGCCGCCAGCGCTTCGCCCGAGCCGATCCCGAACGTGGCGATCGCAACGGCGATCGCCAGCTCGAAGTTGTTTCCCGCCGCCGTGAAGGAGAGCGACGCCGTCTCCGGATAGCCGAACCCGAGCCGTTTCGAGATCGCGAATGCCAGGCCGAACATGATGAAAAAGTAGAGCACCATTGGCACCGCGATACGCAGCACGTCGAACGGGAGGTGGAGAATCCGGTCGCCCTGCATAGCGAACATGAGCACGATCGTGTACAGCAGCCCGATCAGCGCCGTTGGGCCGAAGCGTGGCATGAACGTCTCCGTGTACCACACTTCGCCCTTTCGGGCCACGAGCAGACGTCGAGTCAGATAGCCCGCGAGCAGCGGGATACCGAGAAAGATCAGCACGCTCTTGGCGATCGACCACATCGAGACATCTACCACGGCGGTCTCGGCGCCGAACCAGGTTGGCACCTCGGTAAGGAATAGCCAGCCCAGGAACGAGTAGGTGAGGATCTGAAAGACGGAATTGAGCGCCACCAGCACGGCGGCGATCTCGTTGGAGCCGCGAGCGAGCGAGTTCCAGATCAGTACCATCGCAATGCAGCGAGCGAGACCGATCAGGACGAGGCCGCTGCGATAATGCGGCAGATCGGGGAGAAACGCCCACGCCAGCGCGAACATTACGACCGGCCCGAGTACCCAATTTAGAAAGAGCGATGTGCCGACGAGACGCCTGTTCGCGATGTGCCCACCGATACTCTCATAACGTACCTTGGCGAGCACCGGATACATCATCCAGAGCAATCCAATTCCGATCGGCACCGAGACGCCTGCAATCTGAACCCGGTCGAGGATGGCGCCGAGGTTAGGCATGGCGCGGCCAAGGAACAGGCCGAGGGCCATTGCGGCGAAGATCCAGAGGGGAAGGAAGCGGTCGAGGGTGGAAAGCCTGCGGACGACGGAGACGGCGGAGACATCCTCGTCCGCGAATGCAGTCTCCGGTGCACAACCCGGTTCGGCCGCAGCGTGAGTGGGGCTCATCGCATCGCTGGAGTCGTCAGGGGGCGGATCGGGACATGGTTCGGTCCCTCATTGGCAGCCCGCACCGCTAGGCGCCGTCTCAGTCAACCTGCCACCGGTTCTCAGGTATTCCGCAAACTCGTTCGGCAGTTCGCTCTTGTTGATCGCGTTCGCAGTGGTCTCCACGTCGTACTCGACGCGAACGAACTCGACCCCAGTCAGTGCGTCGGCGAAATCGACGAGTGCATAGCCGGCGCGCCAATCACCATCCTTGGGCCTGCCTACTGAGCCAGTATTCACGTAATGCACGCCGGCAACTGTTCGGTGCCACGGTATATGAGTATGCCCGAAGCAGACGACATCGCCGGCCCGTGCGCTCACCGCCCGCCCCACCTTTTCGAGGAACTCGTCGGAGCGGTCAGCGTGTACGTATACGGTGTTGAGCACCTGGTTCCCGTGAAGCAGCGTAACAGTCGGACCGGCGCAGTGTCCGCCCAACGGTCGGATGTCGATCCGGAACGGAAGACTGCCAAGGAACCGCTTGACCTCGTCATTCGTATGCTTCAAGGTCCACTGATAACTCAGGTGCGAGAGATCCTCCTGCTGCTTGTCCTCGTACTTGCACCCACAGTGCTTGTAGCCGGCGGCGACAGTGGAATCGTAGTTTCCCGCGATGCCCGGAATCCCGCGCGCGCGAAGAAGCTCTACGGTTTCGTTAGGAAACGGCCCGTACCCCACCAGGTCGCCGAGGTGGTAGGTCGCTTCCACGTCGCTCCGATCGGAGATGTTCCCGAGCACGGCCTCGAGCGCCGGCAGGTTCGCATGGATATCCGAGATCAACGCGTAGCGCATCATGAGCCTCGCTGTGAAGGCTTCGCCATGGAGTTCAACAGGGATCGGTCTCGCGCGCGCCTGCGCGCTGCTCCGCCATCACACGCTCACGATCGAGCGAGCGAATGCCGCGGAAACACGAGCGCACGCACGCGATCAGATTCCGGTGGACGGGATCAACGGGCTCGGCCAGACGGTAGTGAGCGAACTTCCATTCGCGTGTCACCGCGACGAGGCCGGCCGCGCGCAGCGCTGCTAGATGGCGCGATACGGTAGGCTGCGGAATGTCGAGTATCTCGACGATGTCGCACACGCAAAGCTCGCCTGCGGCGAGCAGGCTGAGAATGCGGAGTCGTGTCGGATCGGCGAACGCCTTGAATAGCGTGTCCAGATCCTCCACCGTTGGACTCTGAGGGCGCGCAGTAGTTGCCGTCATATATGGTTCTGCGAATATGACCGCGGAGCCGTACCTTGTCAACGATGTCAGCGGGCAATCGGAACGCCGCAACGTTCGAAGCGGTCGCCGGTGTCCAGGCGGCGTCGGCACGCCGGCCGCGGCGAAACCGGGTCGTGGGACCGCGAAGAATCCATGGACCAACGAGGAAGCGAATGACACCACGCTGCATCGTCGTAGGAGTGGACCTTAGCGAGCCCTCCATCGTCGCCGCACGCTGGACCGTGGCGCATCTGGGCGGTGACAGCGAGATCATTCTGGCACACGCGATCTGTGTACCGGAGCCGCCGCGCTTTCTACGGATGCTGCATACTTCCACCCAGCCGTTGATCGAAGATGCGAAGCTTGGAGCGGAATCCCGGCTTGGCGGACTGATTTCTTCATTGGGTGCGAATCGCGTCAGGCACGATATCCGTGTCGGTCGGCCGGACGAAGTGGTGATCGCGATTGCTCGAGAGTTCGGGGCAGAGCTCGTGGTCATCGGTCCAAACGGAGAACGGCCCGGTATCTCGAAGCTGCTAGGCGGCACGGCGGAGCGCGTTACGCATCAGTCACCATCGTCGGTGCTGCTCGCTCGGGCGCTTCCGGCCGGCCCGGCTCGAACGGTGCTCGTTGCGCTCGATGAATCGGAGATTACGCCGGCGGTTCTCCAGTGGGCGGCCCGGATTGCGAGTCACCCAGATGCGAATGTGATAGTCATGCATATCGTGAATCCGCTGCTCAGCGGAGCGGTCGCAGTAAACGCAGGAAGCACCGAACGGCGCCGTGCCGAGGACCAGCTCCGTGAAGGGGCGGAGAGGTGGCTCAGGGAGCGGATTGCCGGGACCAGGCTGGAGGGAGCGGTCACCGAGGTCGCATTCGGCGATCCGGGATTCGAGATTCTCTCGGCCGTCGAGCGGTTCGGTGCCGACTTGGTTGTCGTCGGGCGCAACTCGCCCGGACGAGGTCGCGCCGCGGGGCTAGGCGGCACCAGCGCCTTTCTCTTGCGCAGTGGGAGCGGGGCTGTGCTGCTGGTGGGCCCTAACAACGCTGCGGAGGGATAGACTTTCCGGCGCACGCATCCCTCCAGTCGCCTTTCTTGCAGCAGATCTACTTTGCAGTCACGGTCAGCGCCTCGTTCGCCTGCTTCAACCCCCGCAACGAGAGCAACCGCCCAGGCATCAATGCAAGCGCGGCCTCGAACGCCTGCCTTGCGTCGGCCGGCCGTCCGTCAGCCAGCAGCCATTCTCCGAGCAGCTCGTAAGGCGGCTTTGCGAAGTCGGGCGGCCCGAACTCCACGGGCAGTGCCGCCGCCGCCAAGGCCAC
>JBGTNB010000527.1:0-8385 GCA_041743285.1 Gemmatimonadaceae bacterium | reverse complement strand
TGCGACATTGCGGCGAGGAACTCGCTTTTTGCTCGATTGGCCGTCTCCGCTTCTTCGCTCCTTCGCGCCAGCTCCGCCGCTTGAGCATGAAGTTGCTGCGCCATCTGGTGCATTTCCTCAGCGCGCTGCTCCGCGGCTGTGCGGGCGGCATTCTGGGCGGCGATGTAGCGCGCATCGTCCAACGCGCGCTCATGCGCTGCTCGCCGTTCTGTCAGGTCGCGTGTCACTTTAGCGAACCCGGCGATCTCGCCGCCATCTCCCGGTATCGGGGAAATCACGACGTTCGCCCAGAAAAGTGACCCGTCCTTGCGGACGCGCCACCCCTCCTCCTCCCAGCGACCCGAACTCTCAGCGGTGGCGAGCGCACGCGCCGGCTTACCGTTAGCCTGATCCTCCGGCGTATAGAACGCAGAGAAGTGTCTGCCAACGATCTCCTCCGCAGTATACCCCTTGATACGCTGTGCACCGGTGTTCCAGGTGGTGATGTGCCCGCTCGGATCGAGCATGAAGATGGCGTGATCCGTTATGCTGTCGATGAGCAGCCGAATGCGCTCCTCACTATGCCGGACTGCCTCTTCGGCTGCGCGGCGCTCGGTCAGATCCCGAGTTACCTTCGCAAAACCCAGCAGCTTGCCCTGGTCATCGATCAGCGCAGTGATCAGGACGCTCGCCCAGAACGTCGAGCCGTCCTTGCGAACGCGCCATCCCTCTTCCTCCGAGCGACCGGTCGAGATGGCTGTCTCCAGCTCTCGTTCCGGAATTCCCGCCTCGAGTGCTTCCGGCAGGTAGAACATCGAAAAGTGTTTTCCCCTCGCCTCGTCCGGCGTATAACCCTTCAGGCGCTCGGCACCAGCGTTCCAGCTGAGGATGTAACCCTGCGGATCGAGCGCGAAGATCGCGTAGTCCTGCACGCGATCGACGAGCAAGTGGTAAATCTCACTTTGCTCGTGGGGAACTTTACCGAGGATGGAGCGCGCCGCCGCAGTGCCTGACGTTTTCACGTAAGGGTCCTTTCACCTTTCTGGCACGCGAGAAAGCGCTCACTAATGAGCGCCGAAGGGACAGTTGCATTACGCAGCCGAGCATGCGTGCCTCGTCGCGCCCATCCGATGACGATCATCGTACGCCAGCAGAAGAAGGTATACTTGACGAAAGCGTCCTGACACCCCGTTGCAAACAGTCATTGACGCGCAAGATCGCCTGAAGACCAGCGTCTATTACGGCCCGCGCAGGAGCCAGCCGGAGCCCTACCTGTTAGGCACGCTGGCGCTATTCTTTACCGCATCGACGATACCGGCAATCAGGCGATCTTTCGTCCTGTCTGATCCCTCAGCGGCGAATGAATGTGCGACGTCGAGATCGTATGCGTCAACAATGGTCGCCAGGTGGTCGAGGGAAAGGGCGTGTAGCTCCTTTCGCAAAACTTCCTCCCCCTGTGTATACACGGCGAATGGATCGAGCACCGCGTGGCGGCGCATGCCCGCTGCTACCTTCGTGCTTGCCGCCGGGGTGCGCCGCGCGGCCCGTTGTGCCGTGCGTGGGGCCGCCAGGGCATCGGGCGTCTCCGGAGCCGAATTCCGCAGAATCGCTCGCTGGAGCGCCCCCTCGAGATAGACGTTCGACAGCCCGGTTGCCCAATAGTCGAGATCGGTGCGATTCGGCTGAGTCGTCTCACGGTCCGTGGCTATGCCTTGAATTTCGCCGCCGACCGGAGTGAACTCGAGCCAACCTTCCCACTGTCCGAGGGGGGTTTCCACCCCAAACGCGATCGCACGCCACGCGGTGCTTCCTGAGCTAACGGCGTCTTCGAATTTGAGCAGAACAACGGGTGCGTTGGACATAGTATGCTCGGCTGTTTGTGCGCCACTCCAGTGCAACCTCCGCGCCCCTCCTCGCTAATCCCGGCATTAGCCGATCTCAACAGGACTGCTTTGGAGCCTCCGGATCTCGTCTTACCGGAGGGCAACGATCAGCCTTGGGGCAGCCGCCTCCTCCTGGCGCTCAGGTCGCCATTCCGTTCGACGAAAGGCTCCACGTAACGCAATCGGCAATCAGCCTGTAGGTTACCGCCGGAGATCGAGCGCCCGGGGAGCCGCCGTGGAATCGCGGCGGCGATTACTTGTAATGCCGACTCCCGATTCCCCATTCCCGATTCCCAGTTCGTAGTGCACGCCGAATCCTTTGCGGCCACCGTCGCCAGCCCGCACAAACCCACCCGGCATCATTGGGCGTTAGGCGACATCTGCCAAGTCATCGCTGCTGACCAGCCGATGGGTAGGTGGGCCATACAGAGCCCCGAGCATCCGGCATCGACGCCCTTTCCCCGATCCGGCGCTTGATGGACTCATTGCCCACCGCCGGCACGCGTGCGCGGTTTGGTCTGATAGCCGGGCCGATCGTGTTCGCAACGATGCTGCTCCTTTCACCCGCCGAGGGGATGCCTGTAATGGCCTGGCGCACGGCAACAGTGGGCGTGCTGATGGCCATCTGGTGGATTACCGAAGCGATTCCAATTCCGGCCACCGCGCTACTGCCGCTCGTTATGTTTCCCCTGCTCGGTGTCGCTACGATCGCGGAGACCACCGGCCCCTATGCCAACCCGGTCATCTATCTCTTTCTGGGCGGATTTCTTCTGGCGATGGCGCTCGAAAGCTGCGGGCTGCACCGGCGCCTCGCATTGTCGATCCTTTCGGTGGTCGGCACGCGCCCGGCGAATCTGATTTGGGGGTTCATGGCCGGCACCGCCTTCATCAGCATGTGGGTGAGCAACACGGCGACGGTCGTGATGATGCTGCCGATGGCAGCCTCGGTCATCGGCCTGGCACGAGGCGCCATGGAGGAAGAGAGCGCCAAGGTCGGCCCGTTCGAAGTGGCCCTGCTGCTCGGCATCGCGTATGCGGCCAACATAGGCGGACTCGGAACGCTGATCGGCACCCCGCCTAACGCTTTGCTCGCCGGTTTCATGCTGGAATCCTACGGAATCCGGATCGGGTTCGGCGAATGGATGCTGCTAGGCGTGCCCCTGGTGGCAATAGGGCTTCCGGTAGCGTGGCTCCTGCTGACGAGGGTACTACACCCGCTGGGAACGGATCCGATCGCCGGGGGCGCCGCGTTGCTCGAGCGGGAGCGTGCAGCGCTCGGACCGATGTCCCGACCGGAGTGGATAGTCGGAACGATCACTGCCCTCACGGCCACCGCATGGGTAACCAGGCCTCTGTTCGAGGGGCGCCTACCCGCCCTGACGGACACCGGCATTGCAATCGCGGGGGCCTTGCTGTTGTTCGTTTTCCCGATCGAATGGCGCCCACTTCGAGTCGCGTTGACGTGGAAGGAGGCGGAGCGGCTCCCTTGGGCAGTTCTCATTCTATTTGGGGGAGGGCTGTCGCTCGCAGCAGCGATTCAGCAGACTGGACTGGCCGACTGGATAGGCGCCGAGCTCGGAGGGCTGGCTGGGTGGCCGGTCTTTGCGGTCGTCATCGTGGTAACGGCCGTGGTGCTGTTTCTCACCGAGCTCACCAGCAATACGGCGACCGCTGCGGCGTTTCTCCCCGTCGTTGCATCGCTGGCGGTGGGCATCGGCGCGGATCCCATGCTGCTCGCCATCCCCACCGCGGTCGCCGCGAGCTGCGCGTTCATGATGCCGGTGGCGACCCCACCTAACGCCATAGTCTACGGTACCGGGAGTCTTACCATCCCGCAAATGGCGTCCGCCGGGTTGTGGCTCAATCTCTTCTTTCTGGCACTGATCCCCACCCTCGTGTTCCTTCTCGCTGGCCGGATCTTCGGCGCCTGATGCCGGTCGCCTTTGATCCGCGGAGGCTCACGTGATCACCGTTGGAGCGCTGCGACCTGTGCGCGCCTCGAGCTCCGAGAGCTCGAGTGCGGCGGCCAAATACCCCGCAAGCGCCTCCTGAACATCCCGATCCTGCCGGGCGGGATCGGGCTCGTACGACTCCACGTAGAGGCGAAGCGTGGCGCCGACGGTTCCCGTTCCCGAGAGCCGGAATATCAGCCGTGCTCCGGAATCCAGGACGATACGAAGTCCTCCTCCCGTGCTCAGGGAGTCGTCGACGGGATCACGGTAGGAGAAATCCTCGGCCGTGGCCACTCGATCCCCTGCCAGCTGCTTGCCAGGCAGCGACTCCAGCTGCGACTCGAGGTGCTGCATAACTCCACGCGCTGCCTGCACTGGTATCTCCTCGTAATCGTGGCGAGTGTAGTAGCTTCGCCCAAAACGGCGCCAGTGGTGGCGGACGATTTGCTCGACGCCATCCCTGCGCACCGCGAGGATCTGCAGCCAGAAAAGCACCGCCCACAACCCATCCTTCTCGCGGACGTGATCGGACCCTGTTCCGAAGCTCTCCTCTCCGCAGAGCGTGATTCGCTCCGCATCCAGAAGATTTCCGAAGTATTTCCACCCGGTGGGGGTTTCGAAACAGTCTAGTCCAAGCGCACGGGCGACGTGGTCCACAGCCTGGCTCGTGGGCATCGAGCGGGCGACGCCTGACAATTGACGCCGGTATCCCGGAGCGAGAGGCGCATTCGCCGCGAGAATTGCCAGGCTGTCGGAAGGCGTTACGAAAAAGCGTGGACCGAGAATCATGTTTCTATCTCCGTCCCCATCCGAGGCCGCGCCGAAGTCGGGGGCGGCAGCGGCAAACATCTCCTCGACCAGCTCGGGAGCATACGTCAGGTTTGGATCAGGATGGCCGCCACCGAAGTCGAGCAGTGGCTTTCCACGCGTGACCGTTCCCCGCGGCGCTCCGAGCCTCCGTTCCAGAATCTCCACCGCGTAGGGACCCGTAACAGCATGCATCGCATCGAACCGCATCCTGAATTCCCCGCCCGAGAGCATGTTGCGCAGCGCTTCGAAATCGAACAGCGTTTCCATAAGCTCGGCGTAATCGGCTACTGGATCGATTACATGCACCGTCATCTCGCCTAACGTCTGGCTACCGACCGCGTCGAGCGTGATATCGGGCGCATCGAAGATCGAGTACCGCTCGATTCGCCGCGCGTGCTCGGCAATGCGTTGGGAGACCGCTTCCGGTGCGGGGCCGCCGTTCGCCGCATTGTACTTGATGCCGAAATCACCATCGGGGCCGCCGGGGTTGTGGCTGGCCGAAAGAATGATCCCGCCCGCCGCGGCATACTTACGAATTACGCACGAGGCAGCGGGAGTCGAGAGTATGCCGCTCCGGCCGACGAGAACCCGAGCGACACCGTTGGCGGCGGCAATCTTGAGCACCACCTGAATTGCGTGGTCGTTGTAAAAGCGGCCATCGCCGCCCAGAACGAGCGTTGCGCCAGAGGGAACGTCCACAGCGTCGAGCGTAGCCTGGACGAAATTCTCCAGATAGTGCGGCTGGCGGAACACCTCCACCCGCTTTCGCAAGCCGGAAGTACCCGGCTTCTGGTCGTCAAAGGGTCGGGTCGCGACGCTGCGAATCATTACAACTCGCTCCGCTGAACGGGAGTTTCGTTATGCGGGTGGCAAGTGGCCCGCGCTGTAATGCGTGCCAACGCGCGCTAGCCCTGGCGCGGCAGACGAATCGAGAACGTCGTCCCCTGTTCCTCGGACGAGCTGACGTCGATCGATCCCCCATGCGCCGCCACGATTCGGTCTACGATGTAGAGTCCGAGGCCGAGGTGATGGCGATCGCGGCCCCCTTCGGGCCTGTCTGCCTTCAGGGCCAGGAAGATCTCGCGTAGCTGCTCACCTCGAATGACGGGCCCCTCGTTCTGCACGGAGATGACTACTTCGTCCGGCTTCCCGTGCGCCGCCAGATTTATCGGCGCCTTGAATCCGTGCTGTACCGCATTGCATGCCAGATTCGTTACCGCCTGGGCGAGACGGTCTGCGTCCCACTGTCCGCGCAGAACCCCGCCCGTTTCGATCTGCACCACGCTGCCGGGAAACGACGCCGTGACCTCACCCGCGACGTCCTGCAAGACCGCCGTCAGATCAGTGTCCGCCCGCACGATTGGGACGCCGGAGCCAAAACGGGATCGCGTGAACTCGAGAAGATCCGATACCATCTGATTCATGCGCCGGGCACTGCTGGCAATCCGGCCCACGAGCGTGAGATTCGGTTCCCGGAGCTCGTTGGTCTCGAGCACGAAGCTCGACGACGTAATGATGGCACCGAGAGGTGTACGCAGATCGTGGCCGAGAATGGCGAGAAACAGTTCCTGCGAGTGTCCGATCGAGTCGGTGTAGCGAACAATCGACTCGGCGATTGCCTGATCTATGGCCTCGTTGAACCGGGTCATGTCTTCGAGTTCGTCCTCCCCAACATCGCGATGGTGCCTGGTCCACAGGCGGATGACGCTGGCGCGTAGTGCGCGGAATTCGGCCACCATGTGGGCGATGGAAAAGCCGCTTTCAGCTCTCCCGGCACCGTGCGCCTGCGCAGCGGTGGCGGAGTCTTCCTCGAGTGCGTCGGCTGCGCCGGATGCCTTGTCCTGCTGCTCCTCGTCAGTTTGAGCCGTTGCGAGGTCGTTTGCAATTACTCCGAGCATCTCCTTTGCATGATCACGGAGCGCCACAATGTCCATCGAGGCCCCCATGGGCAGACTGCGGGCGAAGGTCTCCCATTCCGAAAGAATCTCTTCCGTGTTCTCTCGAATGAAGTTCGAAAGTTTGGACATCAGCGCCGCTTGAGAGAGGTTGGCAGCCCGCCAAGGGTCCGCTCAGGGTGATGAATCAACACGCCGCCGGCGTGCCCGCAAGCTAGCGGTCCCGCCCCGGTTCTCCCTCCGCGGCGCGCTTGGGACAGTGTGCCGAGGCGTCGGCAGCCTCGAGCGGTGATGCCGGAACCGGTTCGCCTCGTAAGGCAGCCTGGCCCAATCGAGAGTAGTTTATGGAATTACCCAGGATTCTGGCGCTCTCCTGAGGTGCGTGAAAGCCCATTGAATTTTCCGCTTCCACGAAGTCCACGAAGAACTGCGCAGCCCGCTGATAACGCTGCGCTACTGCGAATCGTTGCGCAGCGCTGTCCGCCATGCGGGTCGTCTCCAGAGCCTGCACCAGTTCGAGTAGCGCATCGATCGCGATGTTACGCAGCTCGAATGTACGATCTTGTATCGTGTAGACACGCTGCCGGAGCTCTTCCTCGGAGATCTTGTGACAGGTCTGGCACGACCGCTCGATCATCAGCAGCGGACTGCGAACCTGATGGTCACTTACCTTGAGCGCACCTACCCTCTGGTAAGGCATGTGGCAGTCGGCGCAAGCGACGCCTGAACGCGCATGTATTCCCTGACTATGCATCTCGAATTCGGGATGCTGTGCCTTGAGCACCGGGGCACCCGAGGCGGCGTGCACCCAATCGCGGTGGCCAACCGAATCGTAGTAGGCGAGCATGCTGTCGACGAGCAATCCGCGCGACCACGGATAGGTGAGCCGCTTCTCCTCGCCCCTGAAATAGTACTCGACGTGGCACTGGCCGCAGACGAAGGTGCGCATCTCCTGCCGCGTGGCCATTGTGTTCACGTCGTAGTCCGCCACGCCCTCGGACGCCTTGAGTGCGCGAATTCCCTCGATGAAGCCTGGCCGGGTAACGCGGAGCTCCATCGTCTCCGGCGTGTGACAGTCGATGCAGGAGATGGGATGCGACACGTGCTCCTTGGCCTCACCATATGGCATTTGGTTCATCGCGGCGAACCCGGCCATCAGGTCTCCATCACCGAGCTTCATATACGGCACGTAGACGGATGCGTGGCAGTGAATGCAGGTGCCCGGCTGATTCGCGACGATCTGCCGCTCGGTGTACAGTTGATCCTCGAGCATGTACGCATGCCCTCGCTCTTCGCGAAAGTCGCTGGCGAACGCGTAGCCCTGCCACATGCGCCTGAGACGCGGATCCTCCTCGAGCCGCGACTGCGCCACGACCCGCCTTGGATCGATCGCCGTGGGGTTTCGCGGTAGCGCCTCGCTGCCGCCATAACGCGTGTATACCTGGTCTACCGTTTTTAGATAGGCGTCGTATTGGAGTGGAAAGTTGCGTCCCCACACGGACGGGTCGGTTGTGGTATCGGTGACTTCCACCACCCGATAGAACGGATTCCGCGCCTCCTGCCGGCGCTCGAAGATGCTGGTCAGCAGCATGGCCAGACCTACCGCGGCGACCGCCGAAAGAACGGCCGCGCCCACCAGCCAGCGCCCGGTGAATCGGCGGCGCGGCGGCGCGGCACGGGTGGAGTCTTCAGACTCGGTCATCGGATGCTCCGGAGGGACGGTATGGCATCATCGCACCATGTGGCCCACATACGTATGGCAGCGAATGCACGAGAATTCTCCTGATCCCTCGACACTCGCTCCATCGTGGATCGAGGGGCGTTCCGCGGTGCCGGCGGTGGCCCCGAGGGGCTCGAAGCCTCTAG
>JBGTNB010000526.1:0-5894 GCA_041743285.1 Gemmatimonadaceae bacterium | reverse complement strand
TGAAGCCCGCGGCGCCCGGCGCCGGCGTCATCGCCGGGGGTGCCGTGCGCGCGGTACTCGAGTGTGCTGGCGTATCAGATATTCTTACGAAGAGCCTGGGCTCGAGCAATCCGCACAACCTGGTGCGAGCGACAATGGAAGGACTGCACCAGCTCACTACGGTAGAGCAGATCGCGCGCGAGCGCGAAGTAGAGCCGTCGAGCTTGCCCTATCGCTCGCGCGCTCAGGTGAGGGAGGCTGTCTAATGGCGCGAACTTTCGTATGGCACCCGGGTAAGGGGCCAGCTAGGACCGAGAAGCTGCCGGCTGAAGATTTCGGTACGTTGCGAATCGAGCAGGTGCGGAGCGAGATCGGGCATCCGGAGAAATTGCGGCTGACGCTTCGCGCGTTGGGGCTCCGCCACCACCAGGCGGTGGTGGTGCATCCCAATTCGCCTTCGGTTCGTGGACAGATCAAGCAGGTGCGGCACCTGGTTAAGGTGACGCCCGTCGAGGAGTAATTACGGTGTCAGAACACGAGAAGATTGGACTTCATAATCTTTCCCCCGCCCCCGGCTCGCATCGCGACCGCAAGCGGCTTGGGCGCGGTCCAGGCTCGGGCACCGGCAAGACGTCGGGCAAGGGGCACAAGGGAATAAAGGCACGCGCCGGACACCATGGCCCAGGGGGCGGCAAGCCTCATTTCGAGGGCGGTCAGATGCCGCTCACCCGGCGACTGCCGAAGTACGGCTTCACCAATCCGTTCCGCGTAGAGAATCAAGTGGTGCGGCTGGGCGACCTTGCGCGGATCCCGGAGGGTGAAGAGGTGACCCGTGAGAGCTTGGTGGCGGCGGGACTGATTCGCTCGGCAAAGGGGTCGGCCAAGATCTTGGCGAACGGGGAGCTCACGCGCGCAGTGACGGTACGCGGGCTCAAGATGAGTGAAGCCGTGCGCAAGAAGATCGAGGCGGCCGGAGGCCGGGTCGAGGCCTAACATGGCACAAGCGAATCCGGGAGCGGCAATCGCCAATCTGTTCCGGACGCCGGAGCTGAAATCGAAGATCCTCTTCACGCTCCTGTGCCTCCTGCTTTACCGCGTTGGCGCGCACATCACGGCGCCGGGCATCGACGTGCGGGCGATTACGGCGTTCTTCCAGAACACCGGCGCCGGCGGCGGCCTGCTCGGTATTTACGACCTTTTCGTGGGCGGTGGACTCTCGCGCGCGACGTTGTTTGCGCTCGGGATCATGCCGTACATCTCGGCCAGCATCGTGTTCCAGCTCGCCGGCGCGGTCGTACCGCAGCTCGAGAAGATGCAGAAGGAGGAAGACGGCCGGAAAAAGGTCAATCAGTACACGCGCCTTGCGACGGTGGTGCTCGCCATTGCGCAGGCCTACGGATTCGCCCTGTTCACCGAGAGCGTGTCGGGCGCGGTGGCCGATCCGGGATGGGGCTGGCGCATGCAGATGATCCTGTTTCTGACGACCGGCGCGGTGTTCGTCATGTGGTTAGGCGAGCAGATTACCGAGCGCGGCATCGGAAACGGCGCGAGCCTTCTGATTTTCTTCTCGATCGTCGAGCGGATCTGGCCGGGGGTGTGGCAGACTTTCCAGTACGTCACGACCGGAGCGATCTCTCCGTTGGCGCTGCTCCTGCTGGCGGTCATGATGATCGCGATCGTGGCGGCGACTGTAGCGGTGACTGTCGCGGCGCGCCGGGTGCCGATTCAGATCCCCCAGCGAACGATGGCGCGTGGCCGTATGCGCGAATCCGCGCGGAACTTCATTCCGTTGCGGCTCAACGCTGCCAACGTGATGCCGATCATCTTCGCGCAGTCGCTGATCATCATTCCGGGAACGCTGGCGCAGTTTACCGGCATCTCGTCGCTGCAGCCCATGTCGGATGCGCTTCAGCCGGGAACCTGGCTGTACTACGTTCTGATGTCGTTTTTGATCCTGTTCTTCACCTACTTCTACACGTCGATCATCTTCAATCCGATCGACATCGCGGAGAATCTGAAGAAGCAGGGCGGCTTCATTCCCGGCGTGAAGCCGGGTGCGAAGACGGCGGAATACATCGATTACATCGTTTCGAGAATCACGTTGCCCGGCTCAGTATTCCTGGCTGTGATCGCGCTGCTGCCGGTGGCGATCTCGGAATGGATCAACGTGCCATTCTACTTCGGTGGAACTTCGCTGCTGATCGTCGTAGGTGTGGGCCTCGACACGGTTCAACAACTGCAACAGCATCTGCTTCTGCGGAAGTACGACGGCTTCATGAAGAAGGGTCGGGTGCGCTTCCGCGGACGGCAGCCGGCGGGTTGAGAACTGCGGGAAATGGGAAAAGGGAAACGGGAAAGGGGACTGCGTTCAACGTTTCCCATTTCCCGTTTCCCGTTTCCCGCCTGATTACGAGTACACAACGCCGATGAACATCCTACTACTCGGCCCCCCCGGGGCTGGCAAAGGCACGCAGGGAGAACGGATCGCCGAGCGTCTCGGTGTGCCGAAGGTGGCTACCGGGGATGTACTGCGCGCCGCGGTTCGGGACGGGACAGCGATGGGGTTGGCGGCCAAGGGGTTCATGGACCGCGGGGCGCTCGTGCCTGACGACGTCATTCTCGGCATCGTCAAGGAGGCGCTCGCAACGCCCCAGTTGGCGAACGGCGTCGTGCTCGACGGTGTCGTGCGCACGGTTCCGCAGGCCGAGGGGCTGCAGCGCGTTTTCGCGGACCTGGGTCGCGAGCTGAACTGCGTGCTGATGTTCGACATCGCCGATGAGGAGGTCGTCAAGCGACTGGCCGCTCGTACGGTCTGTCAGAAGTGCCAGACGCCATACACCGGAATGGAATCGGGGCAGCCGTGCCCGAGACCCGGTTGTGGGGGCAAAGTCGTGCGTCGGAGTGATGACGAGCCTGACGCAATCCGTAGCCGCATGCGCGCTTATCGCGACCAGACGGAGCCGGTGGTCGACTGGTACCGCAACGATGGGACGAGCTTCGTTCAGGTTAACGCCGTCGGAGATGTCGACGCGATAACGCGTCTGGTAATGAAGCTGCTCGACGAATGTGGGGAGACGCGCGGTTGATTTCGCTCAAGTCGGCTCGGGAGCTGGCCCTGATGACTGAGGGTGGCCGCATCGTGGCCGGCACGCTGGCCCTGCTGCGCAGCTCGGCGCGTCCTGGAATGACGACCCTCGAGCTGGACAAGATCGCCGAGGACTTCATCCGAACGCATCCAGGCGCGACGCCGTCGTTCAAGGGGCTTTACGGCTTTCCGGGCTCGATCTGCACGTCGATCAACGAGGAAATCGTGCACGGGATTCCGTCGAAGAAGCGGATTCTTCGCGACGGCGACATGCTGAAGATAGATGTGGGGGTGCGGTTCGCCGGCTTGCACACCGATTCGGCGACGTCGGTCGGGGTGGGGGAAGTGGACTCCAAGTCACGCCAGCTGATGGATGTGACGGTCGAGGCGCTGAGCGCGGGCATAGCCGCGGCGCGCGCGGAAAATCACATCGGGGACATTGGCGCGGCGGTGCAGGCGGTGGTGGAAAGCGCCGGGTTCAGCGTGGTACGCGATCTGGTTGGCCACGGCATCGGGGAGCAGTTTCACGAGGAGCCGCAGGTGCCTAACTTCGGCAAGGCGAAGCGCGGCACCAAGCTGGTGCCCGGCCTTACGATCGCGATCGAGCCGATGGTGAACGTCGGCGGCCCCAAGACGCGCACGCTTTCCGACCGGTGGACGATCGTCACCGCCGACGGGACGCGCTCGGCGCACTTCGAGCACACCGTCGCGATCACCGAGAACGGCCCGCGCATCCTGACCAACGGGACTGGTTAGGCCAAAAGCGCGAGCGCGGCGCCACGAGCTCTTTCGTCAGGGTGGTGAGATACCGTGCCGCCGGGAGCGCGCTCGAATGCGGCGCGCACCTTCAGGGCTCGCCCGACGTGCGATCTTCTAGAGATCTTGTTGCCGACATCGAATGCAGCGAGAACAGTCGGGAAAGCGCCGCTTACGATCGGTCTGAGGGCGATTCCGTGGCTTGGTGAAGCGCTGATGCGGCCCGCCATGGAATGATGATGGTGTGAGCGAGCGCCAGACCAATCGTTCGATGTGTCGTCGCCCCGATTGCTCGGCCGAGTTCGTGCCGCTATGCGACTCAAGCACTTGAGCGCTCGCACGGAGAAGGCGTACGTCGCCTGGATCAGGCGGTACGTGCGCCATTGCAGATTGCGGCATCCGGAGACGTGCGGTGCGGCGGAGGTGCGCTCTTTTCTCCAGTCGCTGGTGATCGATCGCGGCCTCTCCGCTTCGTCGCAGAACCAAGCGCTGGCGGCGCTGCAGTTCCTGTATAGAGAGGTGCTCGACAAATCACTGGGCCGACTTCCCGATTTCGCACGGGCCAAGCGTCCGCCGCGCGTCCCTAACGTGCTCGAGCCGGAGGATGTCGCAGCCGTTATCGCCCAGCTTTCCGGGCTACCGCGTCTGGTAATGATGCTGATGTATGGCGCCGGCTTGCGTCTGGAGGAGGCTCTCACGCTGCGGGTGAGGGATGTGGATGTTCGGCGCCGCGTCCTCACAGTGCGCGGCGGGAAAGGAAACAGGGACCGACGCACGATGCTTCCCGAAACGCTGGTCGAGGCGCTGAGCGCGCAGCTCCTTCGAGTGCGTGCCGAGCACCTGCGCGACGTGCGGAGGGGCGGCGGCTACGTGCGGCTTCCCTACGCGCACGAGCGGAAGATGCCGGACGCCGTTCGAGACTGGCGGTGGTCGTGGCTCGTGCCGGCGACAAGGGTTTACGTCGAGCGGTCGACGCGCCGCCGATTCCGGCACCATCTTCATCCCAGCACTGTGCAGCGTGCCATTACTGCCGCCGGTCTGCGTTCGGGCATCAACAAGCGAGTGTCGGCGCACACCATGCGGCACTCGTTCGCGAACCAGCTGCTGCGAGCGGGCTATGACATCCGCACAGTGCAGGAGCTTCTTGGCCACGCCGATGCAAGCACGACGATGCGGTACCTGCACGCCATGGAGCGGAGCACGGGTGTGCGTAGCCCGCTGGATCTTTTGCCCGGCTTGCCCTCAGCGATCTCGCTGGACTGACCCGCTCGCCTGGGACCCTCTTTGCAGCCGCTCGGCGATCGGCTGTGATTATTGCCGTTTGGGAGGCGCGGAGAATGATTTCTTCGAGAGTCGCTTGAGCGCGGGAAATCGTTACCATACAGTGGCTTGCGGCGCGATGGTGCGTGGAGCGGGACGGTTTATCGCGCGAGGGGGACGGGGAATAAGTCGGGGTTGAGGGGAGAAGTGTAGTTGACGAGTTCAGTATACTGTAAGTTAGATGCGCAGCGGACAGTAACTGGAACTTTTTACCTGCGGGTTTGCCACTCGCTGCAGTTGAAGGACTCTCGCTATACTCGGTGGTGGCGGCACGCCGCTCCGAACGGAGCTCGTTCAGGTAGGTGTAAAGAGAACAAACGCGGAGCGATCGGCTGGCGGTCCGTTGTGCCTCAGGTTGTTGCCCTTCGACAATTCGGTTTCATTCGGCTGGCGGTCGCCTCCAAGCTCTCATTCATAGAGAGACCCCGCAGATCTGAGTGCCGAGTGCCAGATACTGACCTCGCCAGAACCGCTTTCGATAACGTCGCTGAGTCGTGCGGAACGATGCTCCGAACGGAGCTCGCTCAGGCTTCCTCAAGGAAAGCCAATGGCTTCACCGGCTGGCGGTGGCATTCTTCAGGTTGTCTCACACTGAGCCTGCGCGGAGCGACCGGCTGGCGGCAGGTGGACCTCAGGTTGTTGCCACTCTAAGCAGCGGAATCAGCCGGTTGGCGGCACCCAATCCGACTCTCGTCAGGGAAAGCTCTTGCGGGCAAGCTCCACGTGACCCACCATAGCACGTGGCGGCTCTTCT
>JBGTNB010000525.1:0-2167 GCA_041743285.1 Gemmatimonadaceae bacterium | reverse complement strand
GATGAAGCACTGCGCGGCTACACCCGCGACGCGGCGTTCGCCAGCTTCGAGGAGAACGAAAAGGGCACTCTCGTGCGCGGAAAGCTCGCCGATCTCGTCATACTCGACCGCGACCTAACGCGAATCCAACCGGAAACCATTAGGGATGCGCGGGTGATGGCAACGGTCATTGGAGGAAGGATCGTTTACGAACGGTAAGGCGGTGAAGCCGGGAAATGGGAAACGGGAAAGGGAAAACGTTTCCCATTTCCCGTTTCCCTTTTCCCGCTTTCAAAATCTACGGCCTGTACCGCTTTGCCGTCGCCTTCTCGATTTCCTCAGCCGTGAACGGCACGCGCTTCAGTTCGCCGCGCGCGAACATTTCCGCCTGACTGTCGAAGTAAGGCGAGTCTTCGTTGGGCGTCTGCCCATAGGCGAGGACCGACCAGGCACGGGGCACCTCGCCGAATTCGACGGCGAGAATCCAGCCGTCGCCGCCCGCAGCCACGCGCTTGCCATCCGGAGCGTCGCGGAAGGAGAGCACGCGGAAACAGCCTAACGCCCCACTGCAGCCGCTCACCGGCACGTCGACCTTCCCGCGGCGCACGCGATGCACATCGCCCCAAGCGACGTTCCAGGCCCCGAATCGCCGCGCGGTTTCCTCAACGGCGGCGGTGAACGCCTCGGAGGCCTTCTGGGGATCCGCCAGTCCGCGCGGCGTTGCCAGCGGCTCCTCGAGCGACCACGGCTCCTTGAACATCTCATCCGAGCCGCCAACCGACTGCATGTACCTCCTCGCCCACGTCTCGAACAGCACGCCGCCCCTGCTCTCTATTCTGGTGGTGGCATCCCAATCCGCGATGAGCGCGATAGCCGAATCGACGACCGGGGTGGTGACGGCGGCGCGCACGGCTGCGACGAGATCACCCTTTATCCGTTCGGCCATCAACATTCGCGGCGAGTGCTTGAGTGCCAGAATGTCGGCCATTGTCAGGCGGGATTTCGTCTTGTGGATCAACGAAACCCCGAGCTGGCTGCGGAAGCGCAACTCAGGCTCGGGAAAGTTCGCCGGAAAACTGGAGCTCAGAAGCGGCTGGTTGAGATTGGTGAGATGGTAGGTGTCGTTTTCGTTATGTATGTACCCGCCTTTGGGATTGAGCAGCTGGGGCAGGGAATCGAACGGCACGGTTCGCGTCCATACGTCGCTGGTCCTGCTCGCCGGTATTGCCAACGTATCGCCTCCCGAGGCGTGCGGAAGCGAGGGAATGAGCGCGTTCCACACGTAGAAGATGTTCCCGGCACGGTCCGCATACGTAAAGTTGGAGTTGAGGCGCGTGTTCATGCGCATCGCCTCCTTCCATTCCTCGAGCGACTTGGCCCGCATCATGTGAAGGAACTGCTGCCCGGCGCGGTATTCCATGTCTGCGGCGCGCCGGTAGATGTAGATCTTGCCGTTGCCGCGGTGGATGACGGGTCCTAACGGAGTTCGCCAGAATTCGCGGGTGTCCGTGCCGATTGCATCGCCATTGCGATAGTGGGTCGTCACCACCTGGCGCTGCAGAGCTACCGACGTGCCGTCGAACAGGTAATGATCGGGCCTCTCCGGGTCGGCAGTCAGTTCGTATACCTCGTCGAGATCGGGCCCATTGTTCGTGGTGGAAAAGCCGAGGTCGCGGTTGAAGCCGCCGATGACGGTGAACGGACCGCCGATTCGGAAGTCGCCGTAGAAATCGATCACGCCAGGTACGATGATATGTCCCTCGTAATAGCCGGCGTCCCACGACAGATGCGGATTGCGCAGCAGCACCGCCTTCCGTGAAGCCGTGCGGCTCGGTGCGAAGGCCCATGCGTTGGAGCCCTCGTCCTCATTTCGCCCTTCGGCCCGGCGGCTGCCGCTGTCCGTCGTCAGGCGCGCCAGCACCTGTCGGGCCGCGCGGCTGCTCGCCTGGCTCACATCGCGCGCCGCGATGTCGTAGGGAGTGAAATCAGGCTTGATCTCCGGCGGCAGCGTACCCGGGTGCTTTCGGATGTACCTGTTGACCCCTTCGGCGAATCCTTCGTACACTGCTCGCGTGTCGGCGTCGAGCGTAGGGTACATGTCGACGGCGCGGTTGTAGCCAAGGCGGTTTTCATGGTCGCCGTCGATGCTGTCGAGGCCGAACGCCATGCCCATTCCGCCGCGCCCGCG
>JBGTNB010000524.1:0-4967 GCA_041743285.1 Gemmatimonadaceae bacterium | reverse complement strand
AGGTCATTAGGATTGGCTGCAGCGAAATTCTGTTCGCCCTTAACGTCCACCCTGTACTCGAGGAGGTGATCCATTGTCTACTGAACCTAGTGCGGCGCGGATCGCCGGGAGCCGGTAAGGCTTCTACGCAGCTGACCGGCGCACCGCGCCGCTCGGTCTCAGTTCAGCGGGGTTCATCATGCGTCCAGGGGCGCGCGATGGACCCCGCGTTCTTTCCTCCCATCGTTCCGATCCGGGCTGAATTACAGGCCCATCTGGCGAACCAATGATTCGAATCGCGGGTGCCCCCGCATTGGATCCAGCAGCGGATTTACCTTGAGATAGGCGAGCCATCCGCGGCGATCCGCTCGTGCGCGCTCGGCCCAGTCAATCGCGCCCTCGACGTCGCCGAGCCCGAGGAGAAGGGTCGCGAAAGCTACGGGGGACACGTAGCCGTACGCCGCGCGCGCCTCGAGCTGGCCAAGGATGGCACGCGACTCCCCTTCCCGGCCCATACGCGCCAGTACGTAGCCGAGCGTGGCCTGCGTGTAGGTGCCTGACTCCGGGAGCAGCTGCGCTTCCTCGAGCACGCGCACCGCTTCGTCGTACGCCCCATCGAAGCACAACGTGAGCCCGAGCACGCGAAATGTCTCTTCCGCGTTAGGATTCATCGTGATCGCCCGGTCGAGATGGTACCGCGCCTGCTCGTAGCGCCGCGCATAGAAGTAGGCCCAGGCGAGCGACCGGCGCGCCGAGACCGATCCGGGGTCCAGCTCGACTGCCGTGTGGCCCTCGACCAACGCCTCCTCGAGTGATCCGCGGGAGACGAGAAGGAAGGCAAACCACTGATGAGCGGTTGCATAACGTGAATCGAGCGAGATCGACCGGCGGAACTCGCGCTCCGACGCCGCCCAGTTCCAATCGTAGACGAACAGGCTCCACGCCAGCGATGCGTGCGCTTCGGCAAGTGAGTCATCCAGCTCGATCGCCCGGCGCGCGTACGTCTTGGCCGCCTCGAACCCCTCGGCTACCGGTACATTGCGGTAGTCAACGCCAAGCGCATGACTGTCGGCCAGCCCGGTGTACGCCAGGGCGTATCCAGGATCTGCGGCGATTGCCTGTTCGAAATACGTTATCGCGGCTGCGATCCCATCCTGGGTGCGGCGATTCCACTCATAACGACCCTTGAGATACAGCCGGTACGCGTTGGCATTCGTCGTGTGCCGCTTGGCCGGCTGCGCCGCCAGGTCCGCGAAGGAGGTTGTGCGCAGGGTCCCGACAATGGTGTGCGCTATCTCGTCCTGGATCGCAAACACGTCGTCCAGCTCCCTGTCGTAACGCTGGGACCACAACAGGCGGCCGTCCTCGGTCGAGCAGAGCCGGGCGGTGATCCGCAGCCGGCGCCCCGCCCGCTGTACCGTTCCTTCCAGCAAGTAGGCGCAGTCGAGAAGTGCGCCGATCGCGCGCACGTCCTGGGGCTTTCCCTTGAGCGCAAACACCGAAGTCCGCGAGGCGACGCGGAGTCCTTCCACCTTGGCTAGGGCGTCGATCAATTCATCGGTGATCCCGTCGCTCAGGTATTCGTTCTCCGGATCGGAGCTGGCGTTGACGAACGGCAGTACGGCCACGCTTCTCGTCACCGTGCTCGAAAGACGCACATGCTGCAGCTCCGACTGCAGGGCGGCGATGAACGCCGTGGTCGTCGCGAACCGATGCGCTGGGTCCTTGGACAGAGCTCGTCCGATGGCGCCGTCCACCGAAGGAGGGATCTCGGGGACAAGGACCCGCACCTTCGCCGGTGCTTCGGTCACGTGCTTCATCATCACGGACTGCGCCGACGAACCGACGAACGGCGCCTGACCAGTGAGCATCTCGTAGGCGACGCAGGCCAGGCTGTAAATGTCACTTCGGCCGTCGAGCTCCGGCTCACCGCTCGCCTGTTCCGGGCTCATGTACTCCGGCGTGCCTATCACCAATCCGGTAGCGGTCACTGCATCACCGCTCTCTCCGCAGCAGGCGCGAGCTATGCCGAAGTCGGCGAGCAACGCATGCCCGTCGGCGAACAGAATATTCTCGGGCTTTACGTCGCGGTGCACGAAGCCGGCGCGGTGCGCGTAGTCGAGGCCCGCGGCGATCTCGGTAAGAATGCGGAGAGCGTCGCCGAGAGGGATTCGGCGATCGAGCCTGAGTCTGTCGCGCAGCGAGCCGCCAGAAACGTAGGACGAGACGTAGTAGACCAGCCCACCGGCCTCGCCTGAGTCGATGAGCGGTACCAGGTGCGGGTGTGACAGCCGGGCGGCGATGCCTATCTCCCGAAGGAAGCGCTGAGCGCCTAGCGAGGCACCCAACTCAGGGCGCAATACCTTTATCGCGACCGGACGCCCGTGCTTGAGCTCCTCGGCAAGATAGACCGTGGCCATCCCACCGTGGCCGATCTCACGTTTTACGTCGTACTTCTCAGCGAGCAGCAGCTGGACATCGCGCAACGACCCGATTTCGAGCATGATGGATCCACGCTCGAACTAGTCAGCCGCCAACGGCGGTAAGCGTGACGTATTGGATCCACAGGGGCACCAGACGATCCATTCGTGCGCGAAGCGCCGCCGCCGATGCCGGGGACAGGTCGGCCAGAGGATCCGTCGCCAGGCGCCGCTTCATGTCGGGCGAAGCGCGGACCGTATCGATCTGCATCGGTCCGTCTATCTCGCCCTGGAAGTCCAGGATCTGGAGCACGTCGTTTACCGTTTCCCTCACGCGGGTGTACCGATCCTCCGCCATTCCAGCGCTCTTCGCCCCTTCCGGAATCGTCTGCTCCTTCCACTGCGCCTGAATTGCCTGGCCCCTCTCTTCGGGGGTTTTCGCGGTTGACTGTCGCTCCTGCGCCGCGCGAACCAGCTCGATCTCCCTGGCAAGTCCGCGCTCGTACGCGTCGAGGTCGGCCTCGGTGAAGGCAACCGGTCCAGAGGATGAGGATTCGGAAGAAGCTGCCTGCTCAGCCGCGCCGGCGCTTTCGCCACTATCGGTGCCATCCTCGGCCCCACTGCTGCACGCCACAATTGCCACGCAACTCGAAACGAGCAGCCGGCGAAGGACACGGGGGAAAGATCTGCTAGACATGGTATGATAGTGTCGATGATCGTTTTCTGAACTGTGGGATCGGATTTGAAGCTGTTATGAGCGTGCCGCTTGCGCAAGCTGTCCGCAGCGGCGGAGGACGTCCGGGGCCGGCCGCGATCGGGGGGGGGAGTCTCGCGGGCCCGGCATCGTTATGCCGGGCCCTGGTGTCGTCAAGCAGTCAGCACCACCTTTTCGCAGTGGTCCCGCTTGTCGTTGAAGATCTCGTATCCCTTGGCGGCGTCGGCCAGAGGCATGCGGTGAGTGATGACGAACGTCGGATCGATGTCGCCTCGCTGGATCCGCTCCAGCAGCGGCTTCATGTACCGGTGCGTGTGGCACTGCCCGCTGCGAATCGTGAGCGACTTGTTCATGACCGCGTTCATCGGGAACTTGTCGATGAGACCGGCATAGACCCCGATCACCGATACTGTACCGCCTGGAGCGCACGCCAAGACCGCTTCGCGGAGCGCGATCGGCCGGTCTGGCTGAATGCGCAAGCGCTGCTTGGCCCGGTCGTGTAGATACATTAGTCCGTGCGAGTGTCCTTCCACTCCCACCGCATCAATGCAGTGGTCGGGACCGCGTCCGCCGGTGAGGTCGTTCAGCACGTCGAGTACGCTGTCCACCTCGGCATAATTGATGACCGTCGCGCCGGCCTTCTCCCTCGACATCTCCAACCGATAAGGGAACCGGTCGATCGCAATCACCTGCTCCGCGCCTAACATATAGGCGCTGGCGATGGCGAACTGGCCCACCGGACCGCAGCCCCACACGGCGACGATGTCGCCCGGCTCGATTCCGCACATCTCGGCACCCATGTAGCCGGTGGGCAGGATGTCCGAGAGAAAGAGCACCTGCTCGTCGGTCATGCCCTCCGGAACCTTGAGCGGGCCGACGTCGGCAAACGGCACGCGCGCGTACTCGGCCTGTCCTCCGGCAAAACCGCCCGTCAAGTGCGAGTAGCCGAAGATGCCCGCCGGCGAGTGGCCCAGCAGCTTCTCGGCGATGTGCGCGTTAGGGTTGGAATTCTGGCATACCGAGTACAGACCAGCCTTGCACGCTTCGCAATGACCGCACGATATGGGGAAGGGAACGACGACCCGGTCGCCGATGCCGACCTTTTTGACGTCAGAGCCCACCTCGACCACTTCACCCATGAATTCGTGGCCCATGATGTCGCCCGGCTCCATCATCGGAAGAAATCCATTGTATAGATGCAGGTCAGATCCGCATATCGCCGTGGAAGTCACCTTTACGATGCAATCGTTGCGGCTGAGAATCTTCGGGTCGGGGACATCCCGAACCTCCATTTTCTGAACGCCCATCCAGCACGTGGCTTTCATCTCTTTCTCCAGAACGGTCAGGGGAGCGACCGCGCGAGCGCGCCGGTCGCGTTTCGGTCGAATTCAGAGGCTCACCGGCTTATCGTCAGGTTGCGCCGGGTGCATGCCCCGCTGCTTCGTCGCGTCGGACAGGACTATCTCGCCGGTCTCCATCACCTGCTTGAAGTGCCGGAGGTCATCCTGCGCCTGCTGCCCAGGCTCCTCGCGAAACAGCATCGCGATTTTGGAACCGAGCTTGCCGAACGGCGGGTCGTAGTCGAACTCCAGCCGTACCTCCGTGCCGCGATCTCCAGGTGCTGCCTGAAAGCTCACCGAGCCAGCGTTATAGACATCCGAGCCCGCCAGCGATCGCCAAGCGATCAACTCGTTCTCCCGCTCTTCGGTGATCTCGGCGTCCCATTCAACCGTCTTTCCTGCCGGAGCCTTCGCCACCCAGTGTGAGCGCCCCCCGTCCATTACAGTCACCGACTCGAGATGCCGCATGAATCGGGGCAGGTTTTCGAAGTCGCGCCAGAATGCGTAAACCTC
>JBGTNB010000523.1:0-3811 GCA_041743285.1 Gemmatimonadaceae bacterium | reverse complement strand
TGTGCCCCTCACGTAATTCTTGCGCACTTGGCGGTATGAATTGGTTGAGGAATGGACCTCCGGGTGATCGAGAGGTAGCCGTGCTCAACGAGAACACGACGTACTGCTCGACGATGATAGACGGCTCGTAACTTATCGGTCAGCACACCGCCCGCGGTGCAGGCGGCGGCGTAAAGTTCTTGTTCGAATTGTACCACGGCGGCGCGAAAGGTGTTTCGCTCGGCGGTGCCGAGCAGAGCGCGAGCCGCGAAGCGGCTGGCCGCTGTGCCGGTGGCCAGGCCATGCGGATAATGTTCCTCGTTGGCCCAGACCAAGGCGGCGAACAGATCGTTGCACGACCAGTCGAGTAGCCGATCATTGCGGGCGGCGATCAGTTCCGTGCGACGTTTCATCCCGCCGATGCCGGCTTCGCAGGCGCCGTTGTAACGTGGCATCCGCACGGGCGAAAAGAGCGGCATGATCTGCCACCGCGCCGCCCACTCCACCCACAGCGCGCTGGTGAACGCCGAACCGTTGTCGCTCTTGAGCACTAGTGGTGGACCGTGCTGAGCGACCAGCGCCTCCAGGACTGGCAGCGCCGCGTTTGCCGTGGCATCCACGACCGGCGTCCACGCCAGTTGCATCCCACTGGCCAGATCCCGAATCGCCAGGATCTGACTGTAGCAGCCATCCATGGGATGTGGCGGCTGGGAGTGGTCGATCGCCCAGACCGCGCCCGGGCGGAGCCAGCGGAGTGTTTCGACGACGAGTCGATGCTCGGCTTGGAATTGCCGGCGATAACCTGCGAGCAAGTACGCCAGCACGCAGCGCGGCATGTCCGAACAGCAGGCCTGGAGCGTCGGCAAGCCGAGTCGTGGACCGGTTTCATCGAGCAGCGTCTCGACACGGACGCGCTCGCCGTGCGTTACTTCGCGGCACGGTCGCCCCCGTAGCTGCGGCACGAGCTGGCCACGCGTCTTGCGGCGCTTCCAATCGGCGAGCGTCCGCGATGACACGCCCAGACAGAGCGCCGCGCGACGGCAGGAAGAGTTCTGCTCCTCGACGAAGCGGACTGCCTCGTGCCGCGCCTGGCATTCCTGCTCGCGCCGTGGTCCTTGCTGCGCGGCGTATTCGCCCGCGCGCGAAGAGAACGCCGGCGCTAGGGAAGATGCAGTGTTTACTTCCTGTGCTGTTTCCGCTGCTTCTTGCGGGGCGCCGGCCGGTTCGTTTTTTTTACTGCGCCCGACTGCTTCGCCAGCCGTGGCAGTTGCTGCGCTAACTCCAGCCGTACGGTCTGGGCTGCCAATGCGCGCTCGAGCGTCGCGACCTCCGCCGCTAACTCGGCCGAGCGCTCCGCGTCCGCGCTCGAGGGCTGCGGCGGCCGGCCTCGCGGCTTGGGCTCGAGGTCCTCCAGGCAGACCTGCAGCACGCGGTTGCGCAGCTTGTAGAACATGGCCTCGCTGATGCCCAAAAGCTGACACGCTCCCACGACCGTCACTTGGCCCGAGAGCGTCTCGAGGATCAGCTCCAGACGTTCTTTGGCGCTCGTCGACCCGTCCAGGTGTTCGACCAGCGCCGATCCTAACGGCTTCCGTCCCGCCACGAGTCGAACCTCCATGCTGAACATGAATTATGCCGGACATGGGCGGAACTCCTCCGCGCCAAGTAGCGGCGCTGTTAGTTGTAGCGAAGCTGGATCCGATTCGCCAGCGTCTGCGGATACTGCGGCCGCATCGGCCTGCGCTTGCAGTGAGCGCGCGGCCTTCAGTGCCCGCACGGCCGGGCGGCGCTTCTTCCGCCCCCGCGGGTCGCGCTCGGGCGCTGTGGATTTCACGGGAGTGGCCATCGCCAGTCCCAGTGTACGCTGCGTGACGCGGACCAGCGCCTCCTGCCGCGCGCACTGGCGGTGGGCCGCGGCCAGCTGCTTTTCCAGCAGTTTCACGCGGTTCTCCAGCGAAGGCTGCTTGCCCATCGGGCGCGGCGCCAGCGCCGCCACCAGACCTTCCAGCGCCCGCGCTTCCAGCTGATAGTAGCGCGGCAGCGAGATCGCCAGCGCCTGCGATGCGTCGGGCGGCGACCGCATGCCAGCCAATACTTCCAGGATCATGGCTGCCAGCCGCTGCGCTTCGCTGGGCGTCTTGGCCGGCCGCGAAATGCGTTTCGCGGCCGGCTTGGACTCGGGCTTCGTGTTCGTCGTTTTCTTCTTCATGATGCGGCTCCTTCCTCAGACACAGGCCGCTGCTGCGCAAGATAGCCATCCAGTGCCGACACGCCCGGAGGCAGTTCGCTGGGCAGCGCGCCGTACGACTCCGGCACGCCTTGCGGACAGACGGCTGGCGGCAGTACGGTGGGCGTGACGTGCGCCGCTGGCGGCGATACAAGTTCGATCTCCTCGCGCACCTGGCCCGCTTGTTGCAGCACCACCCGATCCCCTTGCTGATGCACGCTGAATGGCTGACCCGCGACTTGGCCCGTCAAGTAGAACGGCTGCTTGGGAACGCCGTGACGGGCCAGTTCCAGCGCGTTAGCCGTCACACGCTCTTTCAACGTGGAGAGAACCTCTGGCGCGGCATGGAAGAATCGATCGGCCGGCACCAGGCCGTCGATCCCCGAATGCACGCGCTGGAAGTTGTAGTGGTCGATGAACAAGCCGATCCGCCGCCGCGCATCTTCCAAGTCCACGAACACCGCGCTCTCGATACACTCGCGCCACAGCGTGCCCCAGAAGCGCTCGATCTTGCCCAGCGTCTGGGGCCGCTTCGGCCGCGCCACGATCTGCCGGATGCCGAGCTTCTCCAGCTCGCGCGTGAACTGGCTCTTCCCGCGCCACGTGACATACTGCGTGCCATTGTCAGTGAGGATCTCGGCCGGCACGCCGTAGCCGGCAATCGCCGCCCGCACGACTTCGATTACCAGCGCGGTCGATTGGCTCCCATGCAGTCCATAGCCAGTCAGGAACCGGCTGTGATCGTCCATGAACGCCACCAGATAGACTCTGCGGTTCTGCCGCTTCAAGACGAATGTGAACAGGTCGGTCTGCCACAGTTGGTTGGGTGCAGCGCGCTCGAAGCGACGCACGTGATCGGGATGCGGGCGGGTCGGCTGCTCCACAAGTTCATAGCCGGCCTCACGCAACACGCGGGCTACCGCGTTGGGGCTGGCCGGCAGCGCCGGGCCACGCACCAGCATATCGCTGATCCGCTCGCAGCCCCAATCCGGATGCGACTGTTTAAGCATCAAGATGGTTCGCTTGGTGAGCTCCGGCAGCTTGCTCCCCTTCTTGGCTCCTTTGGGCTGGTCCATCAGGCCCGCCGGACCGAGCTCTTCGAAGCGCCGCTTCCAGGCGTACAGCGTCTGCCGCGAGATGTTCACCAGCGCGCCAAAGTCCCGCGCCGGCAGGCCACTCCGCTGCCACGTGTCCAGCAGCAACAGCTTCTGTTGCGGTGACAGTGGCATCAGCGGCCGTTCGACCGCCGGGGCCAGCGTGCCGCGCCGCCGCGCTTTGGGTGCCGGTGCGTCCACTGCCCAGGAGAGCGAGTCGGGCAGTCCCCTGACTTCGTCGGTCGACTGCCGGGCGGGCGGCCGGTCCTCCTCCCAAACGTCGGCCGGATCGAGGCCACCGGACGGCGGCACTTGGGGTGCCGACGCCGGCCCCGCGGGTGAAGACAACTTTTCGCTACGCTCAAAGTTGTCTTCACCCGCGACTAGGTTTAGCGCTTCCTCAGATGGATACTTCTGCTCTTCGTTCATGACTTCCTCCTTCAGAATGGAGGAGGTCATTCCTCTACCTAATTAAGCCCTCTAGTGAGCAAAGATATTCGTGAAGGGCACA
>JBGTNB010000522.1:0-1901 GCA_041743285.1 Gemmatimonadaceae bacterium | reverse complement strand
GCACGGCATTCCGCTCGCCAACTCCGTGGCGCCGGCCATCGTGTTCGACCCTCGTCCGCTGCACGCGCCGCTCGCCACTGCAATGCCCGCGGCCTCTCCGCCGATGAGACGCTCACCGGTGACCGCGCCTCGAGTTCCAGTATCGCTCGAGGAGCTGGCCTTCGCGCCGGTGACGGTTCTCTCGGAACTGATCCGCACCAAGCGCATAACGTCGCAGCAGCTCACTCGAATGTACCTCGGCCGGCTGGAACGGCTCGATCCCAAGCTGGAATGTGTAGTCTCGCTCACTTCGGAGCGGGCGCTTCGTCAGGCAAGGGAGATGGATGCCGAACTGGCGCGCGGCAACTATCGCGGAGCGCTGCACGGCATTCCTTGGGGCGCCAAGGATCTGCTGGCTACCAAAGGTTACCGCACCACCTGGGGTGCCGGGCCATACCGCGACCAGACGATCGACGAGGACGCAGCGGTCGTGCAGCGGCTCGATGCGGCGGGTGCGGTGCTCGTCGCAAAGCTCACCCTGGGCGAACTGGCGCAAGGTGACCGTTGGTACGGCGGGCAGACGAAGAATCCGTGGAAGCTGGACCAGGGCTCTAGTGGATCTTCGGCCGGCCCGGCTTCGGCGACGGCGGCGGGGCTGGTCGGGTTCAGCATTGGCAGCGAGACGTTAGGCTCCATCTCCTCGCCGTCTACGCGCTGCGGCACTACCGGGCTGCGCCCCACCTTCGGCCGAGTGCCGAAGACCGGAGCTATGGCGCTATCGTGGACGATGGACAAGCTCGGCCCGATATGCCGCAGCGCTGAAGACTGCGCCCTGGTGCTCCACGCGATTCACGGGCCCGATGGCCTCGACAAGTCATGCATCGCCGCCCCCTTCACATGGGACGCGACGATTGGGCTGCAAGCTCTACGGATCGGATACGTCAAGGCCGCATTCGACCTGCCGGTCATCGATCCCGAGAACGCGGAGCGGCGGCTCCATCCCACCAAGCCGTTCGACGATGCCGCGCTCGCCGTGCTACGGGCGCGGGGCGCCCGTCTAATCCCGGTGGAGCTGCCGGATATCGAATACGATGCGATGCGCATAATCCTGACCGCCGAAGCCGCGGCGGCATTCGATGACCTGACGCGAAGCAACCGCGACGCCGAGCTGGTGCAACAAGGCCGGTTCGACTGGTCGAATACCTTCCGCACGGCCCGGTTCATTCCGGCAGTGGACTACATCAATGCCAACCGCGTGCGCACCACGGCGATCGAACGATGGGATGCTCTGTTCCGCGATCTGGACGTGATCGTGACGCCGACCGGAGCGAGTGGGCTCTCTCAACTAGTCGCGACGAACCTGACGGGGCATCCGGCAATCATTCTTCCCCATGGGTTCCGGGAAGATGGAACGCCGGTGTCCCTAACGTTCCTCGGCAAACTATTCGGGGAACGCGAACTCCTCGCCGCCGCGCACGCCTATCAACGGGCGACCGATTGGCACCTCAGACACCCGACATTATAGAAGCGCCTTGCCCAAGCGATTGCATACCGATTGCAATGTCCTCCTGTCGGTGTGGCGGCAGGGAATTTAGAGAAACCACAGATTGCGCAGATTGCTCGACAATACTTTTTCAGTCGAAATATCGGTTTCTTCGTTGAAGGAGCCCCGTGCAATAATCGGCGAAATCTGCGAAATCTGCGGTTTGTCGTTGCCGCGCTCCGTCGTTGCAGCGTTCCGGCGTTGCTGCGAAAGAAAGGGGGAAGAGAACCACAGATTACGGTAGAGTAGGGACCTAACCGGAGTTAGGTCCCCCTCGTCAAACCGGACTGGCGGATTTCCCGCATCCGGCTTTCCCGGCAGATTCACGAGTCGGCTATCAAGGAGTTGCGCGCACGTCATAACAGCTTCAGCCCGAGTG
>JBGTNB010000521.1:0-3111 GCA_041743285.1 Gemmatimonadaceae bacterium | reverse complement strand
ATCACGCTCCAGGCATTCGCCCCGCCGGTGCTGCGAGCCGACGCGCCGCGCCAGTCATCGTACGCCTCGTCGTCAGGCGCCTGTGGAACCGGGTCCCACGACCATCTGAGCGCTCCCGTGCGCGCGTCCCACCCGCGAACTTCACCACTCGGCATCGTGGTACGGCCGTTGTCGGCAACCGCCGATCCGGTGACAACCACGCCGTTGATGACCGCCGGCGGCGAGGTCATTTCATATTCCGCTCGCGAGTCAGGCGGATTTCGCAGACCCTGCCGCAGATCAATCGCGCCGTTTACGCCGAATCCGTCACACGGCGCGCCCGTCACCGCGTCCAGCGCGAATAGCCGGGCATCGATCGTCGCCATGAAGATTCGCCTCCGGCACGGAGCGCCTTCCACGCGAGCCGAATCGAGCCAGGTCGCCACCCCTCGGCTGGCGAAATCGCCGAACCCGAGCGACGGATCTACCTCGGGGTCGAATCGCCACCGTTCAGTGCCGCGCTCAGGATCGAGCGCAATCACGCGACCGCGCGGCGTGCTGATGAACAGCGTTCCGTCGACCATCAACGGAGTCGTCTCGAGCGCCGGATCGCGCCCGCGGGCGGCTTTCATGTCTTCGCCGGTGCTGAAAGTCCACGCAACCGAGAGCCTGCTCACGTTCTCCCGGGTAATCTGGTCGAGCGGCGCATGACGCTCCCCGCCGGGATCTCGCCCATATGAGCTCCACTCGACCGCGCCACCGTCCGATTGAGCCAGAATAGGCGGCGAGGATGTTTGAGACGAATGACAGGAGGTGGTGGCGAGAATCACCACCGGCATCATCGTGCCGAATACCAGCATTGGCGTAGCGCGCATTCCATCTTCTCCAGTCTGAGTAGCGTCGGCATGCTACGAACCGCACGCTCGTTTCACCAGACGCGCGAGAAATCGAATTCCAGCCGGCGGCCCACGTTACCGGTCGACACGCGCACGACGTTCGGCGATCTTGCGGAGTTTCATGCCGCGACGTCGTGGTCGCTGTCCGGTGCGGACACGATTGGAATTTCATTCTAACTTTGCACAATGCTCTTTCTTGCAGCGTTAATGCAACTGACGGCCGCGCAACAGGACCCGGCAGACCGATTCCGGATTACGATTCCGCGTTACGAGACCTCAGTCGAGATCGATGGTAGGCTGGATGATGAAGTTTGGGCGCGCGCCGAGCGCATCACTGGCTTTCATCAGTATCAACCGGTGGATGGGCGTCCGGCCGAGCAGCGCACGGACGTTCTCGTGTGGTACTCACCGGCGGCGCTGCACTTTGGAATCATGGCATACGCCAGCGATCCGCGGACCATACGGGCGACGCTCGCGGAGCGCGACAACATTGGCTCCGACGACCGCGTGACGATCTTCCTGGACACCTTCGATGACCGGCGCCGCGCCTATCTGTTCGGGGTCAATCCACTCGGTGTGCAGCTCGACGGCGTGCAGACGGAGGGCTCCGGAGGGCCCGGCTTTGGCGGATCCACCGACTTTAGTCCGGATTTCGTGTTCGACTCGCGCGGGCAGCTGACCGACTCGGGCTATGTGGTCGAGGTTCGCATACCGTTTGCAAGCCTACGCTTCAGCTCCGGCGATACCCAGCAATGGGGATTGCAGATAAGCCGGATAAGCGCCGCCACCGGTTACGAGGACACGTGGACCGATGCCCGCCGTGCCGGCGCGAGCTTCCTCGCGCAGTCCGGAGTGATGCGGGGTCTGACGGCGCTGGAGCGAGGAGTCGTCTGGGAGGCACAACCGTTCATAACGGCGATTTCCGATGGCGTGCGCGACGCGGCGGATGGCCGATTCGAGCGTGCGGATACCGAGTTCTCGACCGGCGCCAATCTGCAGCTTGGCCTCACTAACCTGACGATCGATGCCACGATTAACCCGGATTTCAGCCAGGTGGAGTCCGATGCCGGCCTCGTAACGCAGAACGAGCGTTTCGACCAGCAGATCGACGAGAAACGGCCCTTCTTTCTCGAGGGCATCGAACTGTTTTCAACTCCGCAGAACCTGGTGTACACCCGCCGCATCGCCGACCCGGTGGGCGGAGTAAAGTTCACGGGAAAGTTTGGGCGTTTCTCCATTGCGCATCTCACCGCCATTGACGAGCGAACGGATCGTAATGCTCTGGCGAACATCACGCGCGTAAGGCGGGACATCATGCGCAACTCCGTCGTCGGCGTCACGGTCACTGACTACGAGATCGGCGATGACTACAACCGCGTCGCGTCCGCGGATGCACGAATCGTCTTCAAGCGGTTGTACGTCGCCGAGGCGCAGCTCGGTGCGGCGTGGACGCGAGATGCGGTTTCAACGCGCAGCGACCCATTATGGGAGGTCGAACTGGATCGCACCGGACGGCATTTCGGCTTCAACTATTCGCTCAACGGCATTGGCGACGACTTCGTGAGCGCGCTGGGCTTCGTTCCCCGTCGCGGCATCGCCCACGCCGGCATACGAAACCGCCTGAGCTGGTACGGTGAGAGAGGATCGCTGGTTGAATCCATGTCGGGCTTTCTGAGCAGTGAATACTCGTGGCGCTACCATGACCTGGGTCGTGGAAGCCGGTTGGAGGGTGAAGACGGGGTATCGCTCGACATGAACCTGCGCGGTGGCTGGACGGTCGAGGCCAACGTGGACCGCGAGTTCTTCCGCTTCGAGCTCGAGGAGTATGCGGGCATCACAATTACCGCCCCGGCCGGTCCAGTGCCATTCCTGCCGCCGGAGGAGATTCGCGGCCTTTACGGTTATGCGATCGAGGTCGGCTCGCCGACCTGGTCTCTTGCCAGCGTCGATGCGGAGGCGCGCCGGTCGGCGGTCGCGATCTTCGACGAGGCTGCCGAGGGGGTAGAGACCGATCTCGAGCTCGACCTGTCACTCCGCCCCACCGCCAACATCCGCATCTCAGCCGAAGCTGTGTACTCGCGCCTCGTGCGCGAGCGCGATGGGAGCGAATTCGCACGCACGATCATTCCGCGGCTGCGCACGGAGTACCAGTTAACGCGATCGCTGTTCGTCAGGGCTATAGCCGAGTATCGCTCCGTGCGTCGAGATGCCCTGCGTGACCCGGTCTCCGGCGCGC
>JBGTNB010000520.1:0-3645 GCA_041743285.1 Gemmatimonadaceae bacterium | reverse complement strand
AGAGCAGGTCGGCGCACTTTTGAGGCCGTCAGTGGCGGTGCATGACGCCGGGTCGATCTGCCTAACGATGAAATTTCATGTTACTCAAGCTCTTCTATGACCAGACGCTCGCGCAAGCGAGCTACCTGATAGGATGCCCGGCAACCGGTGAGGCTATCGTCGTCGATGCCAACCGTGACTTGCAGCAGTATCTGGACGCTGCCGCGGCCGCGTCGCTCCGCGTGACGCGGGTGACCGAAACCCACATCCACGCCGACTACGTATCCGGAAGCCGCGAGCTCGCGAAGCGGGCGGGCGCCATGCTCCTGCTCAGCGCCGAAGGGGGTGACGACTGGCAGTACCGTTTCGCGCGAGAGGATGGCGCAACACTGCTCCGGGGCGGTGATACGTTCATGGTGGGGAACGTGCGAGTGGGCGTGATACATACGCCCGGTCACACACCCGAGCACCTCACCTTTCTGATCACCGATACCGCGGCCGCGAGCGAGCCAATGGGCGCGCTCACCGGGGATTTCATTTTCGTCGGCGATGTCGGCCGTCCCGATCTGCTCGAACGCGCGGCAAAGGTGGAAGGGACGATGCAGGGGGCCGCGCGCGCGTTGTTCAAATCGCTGCGTGCCTTCAGTGCGCTTCCCGACTACCTCCAGATCTGGCCGGGGCACGGCGCGGGCTCGGCGTGCGGAAAGTCTCTTGGAGCGGTTCCGCAGACTACGTTAGGCTACGAACGGCGATTCAACTGGGCGTTCGCGATCGACGACGAGCACGAGTTCGTGCGACAGGTGCTGGCGGGCCAGCCGGAGCCGCCGACCTACTTCGCCCAGATGAAGCGCATCAACCGCGACGGGCCGGCGTTGCTCGGCGAGCGAGGAGAGCTCAGCGAGATGAGCGCCGACGACGCACGCGCCGCGTTGACGCGAGGCGATTTCGTCATCGATATCAGGCCGGCCGCTTCGTTCGCGACGGGCCACCTCCCGGGCACGGTGAACATTCCACTAAACAAGGCCTTTACTACTTGGGCGGGCTGGCTGGTGCCATACGACAGGGATCTCGTGCTGGTGGCCGGCCAGCGGGAGTCGTCCGAGCAGGCGAGGCGCAAGCTGGCGCTCATCGGACTCGACCGGGTGCGTGGAGTATCGGTCGCGCCGGGCGAAGGCGAACCGGCGGCCGATGGAAAGCCGGCAACGATTGCGCAGGTCGAAATTCCGGAACTTCGGGATCAGATAAAAAGAGACGCTGTCACGGTGCTGGATGTGCGTACGCCGGCGGAATATCGAGCCGGCCACCTGCCGGGCGCCTACAACATACCTCTGGGTGAGCTTCCATCTAGAATGGCCGAGGTTCCCAGGGACAAACCGCTGGTGGTGCATTGTCAGGGCGGTGGCCGCGCGGCAATCGCCGCGAGCGTGCTGCAGGCTCGCGGGGTGGGGGACGTGCGGAATCTCAGCGGCGGTATTGCGGAGTGGGAGCGAGGCGGCCTGCCGCTCGAGCGTTAGGCTGCTCAGGCCTTCTGTTCGGCGACGGCAAGATCCAGCAAGGCCTGCAGCCGCTGCCGGGGAATGGCCCCGGTTTCGCGCGCTACCTCGCGTCCTCCGATGAAGACGATCGTGGTCGGTATACCGCGCACATTGAACCGGCGTGTCGCCTCCGGATTTCGATCGGTGTCGAGCTTGGTGATGAGAACCTCGCCTCGCCGCTCCCGCGCCAGGGTATCGAACAGCGGGGCCATCGCCTTGCATGGGCCACACCAGTCGGCATAGAAGTCCACCAGCACCGGCACCTCGCTGTCGGAAACTATTCGATCGAGATCGGCCTCCAGGATCGCAATTGGCCGATCGAGAAGAATCGGTTTGGTGCACTTGGCACATTTGGGGTGTTGATCGATACGACCAAGGTCCACCCGGTTGAGCGTTGCACAGAATGGACAGCGAACGGTGGCGCTTCGCGAGGGCTGTTGTGTCATGGCGTGTCAGCTCGAAAAGTCGTTATGTCTCGGTACGATCCAATCGCGATACGTAGCGCCTAAATGAACGCCAGCGGCTGGAATCCCGTTCCCCGCTGAAAAATTTGCAAACGGTCAACGATACCCTGGCCGCGCTCAGTTATGCCCATTTTCCGTTTCCCGTTTCCCGTTTCCCTTCATATTTCCAAACCGGAAGGGCCGTCCCACCGGGGGGGCCGATTCCACGATCACGAGGGTCCCGGCGTCAGAAGTACGCCTTGCCCGAGCTTGTTTTACGCATAAACTATCCACGAATCATGACGGACCCACGTGCCTCGAGGAGGAAATCTGGTGAAGGTGGTCGTCGTCGGAGGTGGACCTGCCGGGCTGTATCTCGCAATTCTGCTCAAGAAGGCGGATCCGGGCTCGGAAGTCACCGTTCTGGAGCGCAACGCGCCTGACGACACCTTTGGCTGGGGAGTCGTGTTCTCCGACGCCACGCTGGAGAACTTCCGTGCCGCCGATCGGGAAACTCACCGGGAAATCACCCGTCGATTCGCTCACTGGGACGACATCGATGTTCACGTCCACGGCACCGTCATCACCTCTCGGGGACACGGCTTCAGCGGCATCGCGCGCCATACCCTGCTCGACCTCCTGCAAAGGCGGGCGCTTTCGCTAGGCGCGGACATCCGGTTCGGTTGCGAGCTCGCCGCCCCGGATTCGCTTGGTGCAATGGGGCTGGGCGATGCCAACGTGATCGTCGGCGCGGACGGCATCAACAGCATGATTCGCCAGCACTTCGCTCGCGAATTCCAGCCAACACTCGATGTGCGTCCCGCAAAGTACATCTGGCTCGGCACGACTGTCCCCTTCGAGGCCTTCACCTTCCTCTTTCGCGAGACAAGGCACGGCGTCTTCCAGGCGCATTGCTATCGCTTCGACCAGAATCGCTCCACGTTCATCGTGGAGTGTGACGCCAAGTCGTGGCGGGCCGCGGGATTCGATCAAATGGATGCGGCGGAGACGGTCGCTGAATGCGAAACAATGTTCGCCCCTTGGCTCTGCGGACATCGCCTGCTCTACAATGGGAGCCATCGTGCGGCAGCGCCGTGGACGAGCTTCACGCGCGTGTCGGCCGACCGGTGGGCGCACGGCAACGTGGTGCTGATGGGCGACGCGGCGCATACGGCGCATTTCTCAGTGGGGTCGGGCACCAAGCTGGCCATGGAGGACGCGATAGCGCTGGCCCGCGAGCTCTCCGCGGGCGGTCCGCTCGAGGAAGCTTTAGCGAGATACCAGGGCGAGCGTCAGCTCGAAGCGCTGCGGCTGCAGAACGCCGCCCGCAATTCCATGGAATGGTTCGAGAACGTGCGGCGCTACCTCGGACTCGAGCCCGTGCAGTTCGCGTACAGTCTGCTCACCCGCAGCCAGAGGGTAGGCCACGAGAACCTGCGCCTGCGTGACGCGACCTTCGTCGATCGGGTAGAGCGCTGGGTGGCAAGCGAAGCGTCTGGCTCGCCGCAGAGGGTGCCGCCCATGTTCACTCCGCTGACTCTGCGAGCTATGCGGCTGCGAAACCGTGTGGTCGTCTCTCCGATGGACATGTACTCCGCTCAGGACGGAACGCCCAACGACTTCCATATCGTTCACCTGGGGGCGCGAGCGTTAGGCGGCGCCGGACTCGTAATGACCGAGATGACGTG
>JBGTNB010000519.1:0-2095 GCA_041743285.1 Gemmatimonadaceae bacterium | reverse complement strand
ACGTCGAACTTCAGAACTTCGACCACGAAGGCTACAAGACTGCGATCCGGAACTTCCTTTCCGCCGACGCTCCGGACCTGGCCAACTGGTATGCGGGCAACCGGATGGCGCCCTTTGTCAATGCGGGTCAGTTCATGGACGTGACCGACGTCTGGGAAGAGAACGGGTTCGACGAGACGCTGGGATCCGCCGCAGCGTCGATGACGATCGACGGCAAGAAGTGGGGCGTCCCCTACACCTACTACCAATGGGGCATCTACTATAACAAAGATGCCTACGCGCAGGCAGGTGTCGAGGTACCCGAGACCTGGGACGAGTTCATCGCCAACTGCGAGACGTTCCAGAACGCCGGGATCACCTGCCTGACGACGGGGACCAAGGCGCTCTGGCCCGCTGCTGGGATCTTCGACTACCTCAACCTGCGGACCAACGGCTACGATTTCCACATGCAACTGACCTCGGGCGAAGTGCCGTGGACCGACGACCGAGTGAAGGACGTCTTCGCCGAGTGGCAGAAGGTGCTGCCCTACACCAGCGAGAACCACGCCGCTCTCGACTGGCAGGATGCGGCGGCGCAGCTGGTCAACGGCGAAGCCGCCAACTACGTCATGGGCAACTTCGCCGTCGCCGTCTTCAAGGAAGGTGGGATGACGAACGAGAGCCTGGGCTTCATGGCGTTCCCGACGATCGATCCGGACGTGATCCGGGCCGAGGAGGCGCCGACCGACACGGTTCACATTCCGACGGGTGCCACGAATGTCGAGGACGCCAAGGCGTTCCTTGCCTACCTTGGCACCGCCGGGGCCCAGACGACGATCAACCAGGCGATGGGCCAGCTTCCGATCAACAAGGAGTCGGAAGTCGCCGACGACCCGTTCATCCAAGCCGGGTTCGAGCTTCTCTCCACTACCGAGGGCGGCATTGCGCAGTTCTTCGACCGCGACGCACCGGCCGAGATGGCGAAGCTCGGAATGGAGGGCTTCCAGCAGTTCATGATTCAGCCGGAACAGCTGGACAACATCCTCGACCGGCTCGAGAAGGCGCGGCAGCGCGTCTACTGACAAGACCCCGAGGCGCCCGGCTATCCGGGCGCCTCGAGCCGATTACGTAGACCAACGGGGTCCGATGACGACGGCCGTGCCCGACCAGCATCCTCCCGTCCGCTCGTGGTGGCGCGCGAACCAGCAGCGGCTGACGCCGTGGCTTTTTCTCGCCCCCGGAATGCTGATGTTCGCCTTCTACGTGATCTGGCCGATCTTCGAGAGCTTCTGGATCTCTTTCTACGACTGGGACGGCTTGGGCGATGCGGTCTGGATCGGATGGGCGAACTATGAGGAGTTGTTCGACGACGACGCCTTCTACACATCGCTCTGGAACAACGTGCAGTGGCTGGTCCTCTATATGCTGGCGGTGCCGGCGGGTCTGGCCACCGCGATCTTCCTGAACCAGAATGTGTTCGGCATCCGGGTCTACAAGTCGCTCTTCTTCTTTCCGTTCGTCATCAGCCAGGTTGTCGTCGGGCTGATGTTCTCGTGGTTCTACGCGCCGAACTTCGGGCTCTTCTTCCAGCTGATCGAGTGGCTGACTGGCTCTCGCGTGGCGATCCTCGCCGACCCAAAGCTGGTGACATACGGGATCATCGCCGCGGGGCTCTGGCCGCAGATCGCCTACTGCATGATCCTCTACCTGACCGGGCTCAACAACGTGTCCGCCGACCAGGTGGAGGCCGCTCGTCTGGACGGCGCAAAGGGTTGGAAGATGCTGTGGTACGTCATCCTGCCGCAACTTCGGCCGGCCACCTTCATCGCCGTCGTGGTCACGGTGATCGGCGCGCTTAGATCCTTCGACCTCGTCTCGATCATGACCGACGGCGGCCCTTACGGTTCGTCCCGCGTGCTGTCGTTCTACATGTACGAACAGGCACTCAGCGAGTACGGCTATCGCATGGGCTATGGCGCGGCCATCGCCGTGATCCTGTTCCTGATCATGATGGTGTTCATCTCGGGCTTCATCTGGAAGATGATCCGCGACGAGCGGGAGGGATATTGAGATGTTTCCCCGTCCGGTGCAGCATGTCTCGCCGCCGGCGCGCGCC
>JBGTNB010000518.1:0-13275 GCA_041743285.1 Gemmatimonadaceae bacterium | reverse complement strand
GAAGCTCACCGAGTCACCAGTCGCATAACGATAGTAGGCCTCGCTGCCAATGGCGAGCGGGTGAACGATCTCACGCTCGTCTACCTCACGCCGTACGACTTCCCGGCCTACCCAGAGTGCGTCGCGTCCGGGGTAGTACGGGATCGGTATGTTGTCCTCCATTTCGCTCTCGACCTCACGCGACCCCTCGGCCAGCGGCACCACCGACCTCGTGCCGATCACATCCACCCATGCGCCGCGATCGCGATGCCATCGCACCCGGCCCACCGATTCCTGCCGGAACAGAAGCCGATCCCGGCCGAAGCGGCGGAGGCCGAGACCGACACTCGTGCGCATGTACGCGGTCGCATCGTAACTCACCAGCGACGAGTCATGCCGGACGCGAGCGATCCGCGCCTGGTCGAGCAGTGAGCGGGCAGCGTTGTCTCGGAAAGCCGAGGCGAGATGAGCGGAAGTCACGGCAATCCGGCGCGGCGTGCGCTCCTCCCTTGCCTCCCTGATCGAATCAATGCGCACCTGGCGGGCGGCGCGAATCGAATCGCGACGGATGCTGTCTTGCGCCTCGCCAACCGAGATCGAGACGGACTGGGTGGCGAACAGGGCGACGACGAGAAGAGAAATCATTTTGAAAACCACTCCGATCGACGGATTGCGTAAGTTGCTGCTAAGCTTGGCGTAGATTTGGGATTGACTGCAGTACGAACAGCGGGTTCACGACTCAACCTACGCCACTCACCAGCGATGGTTTCGCGGTAGTAGAAAACGGCGTGACGGACAGCTGTTTAGCGAGATAGCTGTCAGCGAGGTAGCTGCGAGCTTCCAGCGGTGGAGGGCTGTTACGCCCTTAAGCTGACAGCTCGAAGCTACATAGCTGTTAAGCTGCCCGTCTCGCTGTAGGCCTCTACTTCAACGAGTCAGCGAGATAGCTGTCAGCGAGATAGCTGTCAGCTTTGAGCGGGCCCGCTAAAATGATCGTGGTTCGGTTTGGCTCGAAGCTCAACGCTGAGCAGCTGGTAGCTCTCCGTCTCGCTTTCACCGTTCGCCGGAATGCCGCAGCGTGTACCAGTGCTCGATTGCCTGAACCTCCGCGTACTCGGAACCTCCGCGGTAAAATTCGGGATCATGAACGACATGAATCCATGGTGATCCACGCCAAACGAAAGCCTGACGCTTCTGCCGCGCTCCTCGTGCGCGGGTTGCGGAAGTGCTACGGCCAAGTCGTTGCCGTGGATGGTCTGGATCTCGAAGTCCATGCAGGTGAGTGCTTCGGGCTGCTCGGACCTAACGGCGCGGGCAAGACGACGACCATCGAGATCTGCGAAGGGCTGCTCGAGCCTGACGATGGAGAAGTCGTGGTGCTTGGCATGCGGTGGCGCGGCGAGGCGTCGGCGCTGCGACCCAGGTTGGGGATCGCTCTGCAGGAGACGCAGCTGGCCGAGAAGCTCACCGTTGGCGAGACATTGCGCCTGTTCCGGTCGTTCTACGGAGCGCGCGGGCGCGATGTTGCCGACGTCATCGCAGTCGTGGAGCTGGCGGAAAAGACGAATGCGCGGATAGGCACGCTGTCCGGTGGGCAGCGGCAGCGTCTGGCGGTCGCGTGCGCGCTGGTCGGTGATCCCGAGCTTCTATTCCTGGATGAGCCGACGACCGGACTCGACCCACAGTCGAGACGGCAGTTGTGGGCACTCATCAATTCGCTGCGGAGCGGCGGGCGCACGGTGGTTCTCACCACGCACTACATGGATGAAGCGGAGCGGTTGTGCGATCGGGTGGCGGTGGTCGATCAGGGCCGCGTCATCGCTCTGGATACTCCGCGGGCGCTGATCGCTTCGCTCGGCGCGGAGCACGTCGTGGAATTCGCCGTTGAGCGAGGCACGCCACTCGATCGCGACGTCCTCGCCGCTCTTCCAGGCGTGGAGGAGGTGTCGGACGAACGTGGGCAATGGCGAATCAAGGCACGAGCTCCGCACACCGTCATTCCGGGTGTGCTCGCCGAGGTGGCGCGACGCGGAGCAGATTTGAGCGAAATGCGCACGCATTCCGCGACACTCGAAGATGTTTTTGTCTCGCTCACCGGACGGCACCTGCGCGATGGCTGACCACTCACACCCGATGGTCGAGCTCACCCGCGTAAGGTTCCGCGAGTACCTGCGTGAGCCCGAGGCAGTGTTCTGGACGCTGGTGTTTCCCATTCTATTGGCGGCGGGACTGGGGCTGGCGTTCAGAAACCGGCCAGCCGAGCAGCTCCGTGTGGTTGTGGCCGAGACGGCAGGTGCAGCTGATTCAATGGCCGCGGCGGCGCTGGCGGCGAGTCCACGCCTGACGGTATCGATGCTGGACAGCGGTGCGGCATCGACCGCGCTCCGCCAAGGGCGCACCGTGCTGGTCGTAAGGCCGGGCGCAAATGGATTTGAGTTGATGTACGATCCGGAGCGACCGGAATCGGCGATGGCGCGGCTCATCGCCGATGACGCGCTGCAACGCCACGCCGGAAGGCAGGATCCGGTCGCGTTGAGCGACCGGCACGTGAGCGAGCGTGGGTGGCGCTACATCGACTTCGTAGTGCCGGGTCTGCTGGGGATGACGATCATGGGGACTTCGATCTGGGGCATCGGCTTCGCCATCGTCGATGCCAGGCGCCGCAAACTGCTCAAACGTCTGATCGCCACCCCGATGTCCCGTGCGCAGTACCTCACCAGCTTCGTGATGTGGAGGCTGATCCTTCTAGCGGTGGAAGTCACGGTACTGGTCGCCTTTGGTGCGTGGGTCTTCGGTGTGCCGGTACGGGGATCGCTCGTGCAACTGTCGGCGGTAGCACTTCTTACCGGATTCGCCTTTGGCGGAATCGGACTGCTGGTGGCCGCCCGGCCGCGCACGATCGAAGGTGCATCGGGTCTGATGAATCTGGTGATGCTCCCGATGTGGGTGGCGTCAGGTGTCTTCTTTTCCGCTGCCAATTTCCCGGATGCGATTCAGCCGGTTATCCAGGCACTCCCGCTCACCGCGGCCAACGACGCGCTTCGCCTGACGATGCTGGACGGGGCGGGGTGGCGAGTGGTGGCGCCGGAACTGGCCATTCTGGCGGCGTGGCTGGGGGTGACGTTTCCAGTCGCCTTACGAATCTTTCGGTGGAGATGAGTTTGCGGGAAGCGGGACGCGGGACGAGTGATGCGCGACGCGGGACGCGGGACCCGCTAGGCGGAATTGGCGATGCGTCCTGAGCCGGGCGCCGCGCCGGGGACGGCTGCGTCAGGTGGAGGCGCGCCTCCGTCGCGCGCGAAAATCGTCGCGGCGTTCGCGGCGATATACCTCATCTGGGGCTCCACCTATCTCGGAATAGCGATCGCGATTCAGACGGCACCGCCGTTCTTGATGGCGGGCGCGCGTTTCGTCATCGCCGGGGCCATGCTATACGGCTGGATGCGCCTGCGCGGAGCACCACGCCCTACCCCCGCCAACTGGGGGGCAGCGGCGGTAGTCGGTGGACTGCTCCTGCTCGGCGGCAACGGGGCAGTCGTCTGGGCGGAGCAGCGTGTGCCGTCCGGGATCGCCGCTCTGCTGGTCGCAACGCTACCGGTGTGGCTCGTCATGCTGGACTGGGCACGCCCCGGGGGGCAGCGGCCGGGTAAGTGGGTGCTGGTGGGATTGGCTATCGGTTTGATCGGGGTAGGCGTGCTCGTCGGACCGGCATCGCTGGCGGGCGGCGCGCGGATCGATCTGTTAGGTGCGCTGGTGCTGATGTTCGGCTCGATATGCTGGGCGGCGGGCTCCCTCTACTCGCGGCAGGCGCGGCTTCCGGCGTCCTCCGCCCAGGGAATGGCGATGCAGATGCTTGCCGGCGGGGCGCTGTTGTTTATCGCGGGTACGGTTGCCGGCGAGTGGCGCGTGCTGGACGTCAGTGGCATATCCCGAGCATCGTGGCTGGCGATTCTCTATCTCATCCTTTTCGGATCGTTGATAGGCTTCACCGCGTACATGTGGCTGCTGGGGGTAGCGCCGCCGGCAAAAGTGGCCACCTATGCGTACGTGAATCCGATCGTTGCCGTCTTCCTCGGCTGGATCGTGCTCAGCGAACCGATATCGCCCCGGACGATCATCGCGGCGACGATCATCGTGGGCGCGGTGGCGTTGATAGTATCGGTGCGGTCCGGGGGAGGGGGTTCGTCAGGCGGCCGGCGCGTGGCGTCGCCGGCCGATTCGGCGGAACGGGTTGAGCGTCCGGCGGCATGATCAGTGATTCTGCGACGAGTGGAGGGCGCCGCCCGCGCGTCGTAAACGACCACCTATACAGCGCCACGCGTGCGTCCTCACACCCGTTCAATCGTCGGAGCCTGAAAGTGCGTAGTCCAGGTAGGCTTGGCCTCGTGGCGAGAGACGGTAACCGACTTCCAGGCTTTCAGTCAGACCAATACTCTTGAGCTTCCGCACGTTAGGCTTGAATCGATCACGCTCCTGATCGACGAGGCGGCATAGATCGCCTGCGCGTAGCCCCGGATGATCTCGAATCACCTGTAGCGTCTTCAATGTCCAGGCGCCGTCTGTCGAGGCTGCATCGAGGCGCGCCAGGCGGGCTCGCACCGCTGCAGATTGATTCTCATCCAGCGGCGTACTGCGAAGCTCGACACGTGGATCCGCCGTGAGCCCACGAAGCTCGATCCTGAAGACACGCCCTTCTGGGCGACGGTCGAGATCGACGAGCAGCGCTTCCTTTGATTCGTAACCTGCGCAACGAGCGTCCCTCGGCGTTATCTCGTTCATTCCGACGACGGTGACGTCGCCGATCTGAAGCTGACCTGCCGCGGTCAACAGCGTGCCGCCGGATCGAACCGTCGGACGCCGCCACCGGCGGAACGCCACGGAGATCTCGCCGCGAGCGATGGAATCCAAGTCTGCCTTACGAAGTATCATGGTGCTTCGCGGAGCAGGAGCGTGCCGCGGTTCACGTTCGACAATTGCACGATCCTGCTGCCGCCGCTAGCGCGCGCATCATTTCAATCACCTCGGTGAGTTCGACGGGCCGCATTACACGAAGGGCCATCCCGCGTCATAGCAACACTATGTACGTGCCTAACGCTTCTGGAACTTCGCGCCTGGTTCACTCAGGGAAGGCGCTCGACCCTCAGGTAAAGAACGTAGTCGCCCGAGTAGGGAAGATCGCCGGCGTCGTGGTCGACGAGAGGAATGGCAATGGTTCCTTTCACACCTGACCCGTACTTGGAGTCGAGAAGGGCGTCGATCTTCTCCTTGGTGATTACGACCATTCGATCCTGCCACTGCATCGTATAGTTCGTTGATGGCACGTGCCGCATACCAATCGGACGATCGGTGCCTGGCTTGACGTCCCGAGTGGCCTTTAGGTCCGGGATGCTGCCAGCCCCCGTCAGCATCTGACCACCCATGACGATCTGGAGCCCCGGCGCGTCGATCTCCCGCGCCATTGCGCTGAACGTCGCCTCACGTTCGACCTGCAGGAAACTCGCATGCCACTTGTCGAACGCGCTGCGATTGCCGTCGGACTCCCAGAGCGTGGGATGGACCAGCACGACCTCCTTCCCAAGGGTCAGCGGACCCTGGAAAACGACGAGCGGAAACGCCGTTGCCGACGGCTGCCCAGTAGGCCCAGTCGACGGGTCGGAATTGTCAGGCACGCGATCTCCGGGACCAATGCCGCCGGCAGCAGTCAACGACCCGGCGCGGACGCGGTCGCGCCATTTGCTGACGTCCCCGTGAACGCGTGACTCGACCACCGCCGGCGGCGTGACCAGCGCCTTGCTGTTGCGATCGAATACTTGCACGAAAGCCGCGCCGTAGACTTCATCGCTCACACCATCCCAGTTTGCCGGATCTTCCGACGTTGCGTGATTGACGGCGAAGCCGTTGAGCGTGACTCGGTAGTTGCCCGTCATGGACGTCAGCGCGATGCTGCCCTTCGTGAACATCGCTACCGGCGTACTCACCGGACCCGGATCGAAGTAAGCGCCAACCGTATACTGGTGCGTCCCCGCCGGCACGTTGCCCACCGTGTGGCTCGTGCCCACCGCTCGGGTGGCATCGGCGAGCCCTGGGCCCCATAAGAGGTAGTACGACGCACCAGCCACTGCCGGCCACGTCAGCTCCACAACTCCCTCAGCCTTTTGTGTGACCGTCAGCGCCGTCGGATTCACCGGCTCGGGGCGCGTCCACTCGAACTGTGCCGCGCCCGCCGATCCATCGGCGTAGATCGCCGTCACGGTGTAGACGTAGACGCCGGACCACTGAAGCCCACCCGTGTTGTCGGTCCAGGTGGTAGCCGTGATGTTGTCGGCCGAGTGCGTACAACAGCTCAGATTGCCCTTGAGGTAGCGCCCGACGGTATAGCGCACGGCGTTCGGCGCCGCCTGCCAAGAGACCGTCGCCGAGGCGGGCGTGCCCGTGACCGAGATTCCGGCGGGGGCAGGACCCGGCTTGCTCAAACTCAGGGTCGCGCCTGTTGTCGGCTCCGGCGTCAGAACGGGCTGCGCCGTCGTCGGCCGCGCCACCTGCCGCCTGTTCTGCGCGGTGAGCGACGATGTGAGCGCCGAAGTCACCAGTAGGATTGCGATCCCACTCCTCATGAACCGCCACATATGCACTCCCTCCGTGTGCGATGGACAAACTTGCGCCGTTCGAAATGCCGGCGCCTTAGGTCATCGTCTGTGACCGGGGCGAAGATCGGCAAGAGCCATCATCTTGCCATCATCCGTCAGTCATCCCGGTCGCCGCACATGCCAGAATGCGTAGGCCCGACACCGACTCCGATGGAATCGCGGAAAGCGCGCAAGCAGGTTGCGCGCTGGCATTAATCGTGTCGGTTCGGTCGAGCAGAAGGGGGTCGCGCGAGACTTCGGGGGAAGCGCGGTCAGCGAGCGCTGGCGCGGAGGAAATCGAACGCCGGCAGCGTAGCGCCCTATGTCATCTTGAACCTTTCGGATGTCCGAAAGACTCGCGATCGGCCTCCAGCACTTCGACGACGTAGTAGTCGCCAGGCTCCGGCTGTTCAGCCGCAAACCGCTCGGCTCCCGCGATCGCCTCCCGCAACCCCGGAAAGAGGCAGTGTTCATTCACGGGAATTTCCGCGGCAAGACCGTTGCACGACAACGGTGAGCATTCCAGCCCGAGGCCCGACTTCACGGATCTGCCGGCACTGTCGAAGCCCAGACTGCGGAAGTCGGCGCCGATGGGCTCCGGCTGCACATCGTTCGGCACCTCGAGCGGGAGGCGGCCGCCGCCGTAAAGACTACCCGATGCATCCGGTACGCAAACAGTCGATAGACGGATTCCTGACCGGGCGGAACGACTCCAAGAGCGTCCGGGACCCGGTTGAACCAGCCCCAGCCGTTATGCAGCCACCGCTGGATCCATTCGTCGGGGCCCGATGACATGCACTCACTGACACTGCAGATCTCCCGCACACCGGGCGCCACCATCTCCCTGGGCCTGGCGACGATCTGCCTGACGAAGTATCCGCCGTCTATCATTTCACGCCGCGGCGCTCAGCAACCTCGGAACGAGCAACAAGAATGAGGCCGAAGGCCGAGCAAGTCACGAGCCTGCCTCGGCGGTCGCTAATGCCACGTTAGGGAGTGGAAGCTGTGACGGATACTGTGGCTGAACCAATCAATTGCGGATTGTTCGGCCACGCTGCGTCGAAAACGCGCACGCGATAGGCGCCTGCTGAGAGCATCGTGATCGTGCCCTTGTAGTCGACGACGTGGGTAAATATCGGTCCTGAGCATAAGGCCGCTGGGTCGGACGACGCTCGAGCGACCACTGCCAGTTCTCCGGCCGAGCGATGGAGCCCTGCCTCAACAACTGTCGCACACATGCCAGGTCGAGTTACCTGGACGGTGACGCGGCCCGAGCCGCCGGAGATGTGGACGCTGGGTATCGGCTCGAACGGAAACGGTTTGCGCTCGTTAACCGAAACCGCGAGCTGCTCTGAGGTAGCAGGCGCAAACTCAGTCAAACCCGTAGTGTCGCGACAGGAGACGAGACTGCAAGCGACCAGCGCGTACACAGAAAACGTCCTTCTCATGACGCCTCTTCCTGGAGTTGTCCCATAAACGCCCGGCTGGACCACCTATCACGGTGACAACCGTGATCGGTTCGCTCCCTACACCGCCCTACCTCCATGGGACCTCACGCAACCACAACCCGTCACCCCGACCCCTGACCCTCGACCCCCGACCCCCGACCGTCCTCAGTCACCAGCGGGCGCCGGCACCATTGCATGGTGCTCTGCGGTCTCGGGAGTACGGAAGCCAAACTTGCGGCCGAGCCATTGCTGCCATTCAATCAGGATCTCGTAGAACGTCGGGATCGCGATCAGCGTGAGCAGCGTCGACGTGAGCACGCCGCCGATTACGGCGATGCCCAGCGGCGCCCGGAACTGAGCACCCTCGCCGCCGCCTAGCGCGACCGGCAGCATGCCGGCGATCAGCGCGAATGTGGTCATCAGGATCGGTCGTAGTCGAATTGCTCCGGCTTCGATTAGCGCTTCGCGCAACGGCATCCCGCCCTTCTCACGCGACCACTTGGCGAAATCAATCAGCAGGATGGCGTTCTTCGCCACGATTCCCGCCAGGAGGATCACGCCGATGAGACTCATGATGTTGATTGTGCCGCCAGTGAGGGCCAGCGCGAGCATCACGCCGATGAGTGAGAGCGGCAGCGACAGCATGATCGCCAGCGGATCGATGAACGAACCGAACTGCATGACGAGAATGAGATACATCAGCAGCACCGCCACACCCAGGGCGAAGAAAATATTGCCGAAAACCTCGGCCTGGGCTTCCGCGTCACCGCCTTCTGTGATGAAAACTCCCGGCGGCAGCTGCAGCGTTGCCAGCCGCTCGCGAATATCGGCCGACACTTCTCCGGTGGACCGTCCGCTCGTATTCGCCCCCACGATCACCACCAGATCTCGATTGATGTGGTCGATGACCGCTGGCCCGATCCCCTGCGTTATCGTCGCCACCTGGCCGAGTGGGAGTGTCGTGGGCGCACCGTTGGCGCCGCGAACAACCAGCGGGAGCTGCCGCAAATCCTCGGCACGCTGCCTGGCCTCCGGCGCGAGCCTGACGACTACATCGCGCGACTCCCCGCTGGGATCGATCCAGTCGCCGGCGTCGATCCCGGCAAACGCCGGACGAAGAGACTGCGCAACCTGCCCGACGGTGATGCCAAGACTGCCCGCCACCCCCCGGTTGAGCTGAACCTCGAGCTCCGGACGTTGCCCCTTGCTCGACAAGCCGATGTCGACGGCGTTAGGGACCTGTTGCACCTGCTCCAGCACCTGCTCGGCGGCGGTCGTCACTCCCGCGAGATCCTGTCCCCGCACCTCGACCTGCAGCTCCTTCCGACCGCCGGAAAAGTCGCTGGTGAACACGGCCAGCGTCACGCCGGCGATCTGCTTCACTCGCTGGCGAATCGCCGCCGAGAACTCTTCGGCGCTTCGCCCGCGATCCGACATCGGCACGAGCTTCACGTATATGTTGCCGACATCCACCGCACCCGACAGTCCGCCACCGAGCGTCGTGTACGTATACTCCACCTCCGGCTCGCCGCTTATGAGCCGTATCGTCTCCTCTGCCTTGAGCCTCGTGTAGTCCAGATTGGATCCCGGCGGAGTCTCGATGGCGACGTTCACCTCGGCGCGATCGTCCTCTGGAAAGAACGCCACACCGACGTTTTGCCAGGTGGGCACCAGCGGCATAACGAGGTATATCAACGCCACCGCGCCGACTACCGACAGCGCCTGAAGCGCGAAGTGCCTGAACTTCACCATGCCCAGCACGGCCACGACGATTCCGCCAAGTACCACCAGCAGTCCGAGAATTCCCTTTGGCGGAAGCACGAAGCTGCCGAAGAAGGTGCCGGTTGCAATCACGACGACCGCCCATCGGTGGTCGAGTGCCCACGCAATGAGGTGCTTGTACCGCTCGGTCTGCCGGGCGAACCAGGCGTTGAACTTGTCGAGCTGCCGCGTGATCCACGGCCGTTCGTGCGGCTCCTTGTGCGGATCGGGCCAGTAGGCCGACAGCATCGGGTCGAGCGAGAACGACACGAACAGCGATACGAGAACCGAACTGGCCATCGTCAGGGCGAACGGCTTGAACCACTGGCCGCCAACCCCGCTCATGAACGCGATTGGGACGAACACAGCAAGAATCGAGAACGTCGTCGCCGTGACAGCGAGTCCGATTTCGTTGGTACCCTCGCGCGCGGCGGTGTAGTGGTCCTTCCCCATCTCCACGTGCCTGACGATGTTTTCGCGCACGACGATGGCGTCGTCGATCAGGATGCCGATCGCCAGCGACAGGCCGAGCAACGACATGGTTTCCAGCTTGAAGCCGAACGCCCAGACCATGATGAAGCTCGCCAGCACCGACACCGGCAACGCCAAGCCGGTTATGACGGTCGAGCGCCACGAGTTGAGGAAGATGAACACCACCAGCACCGTGAGCATGGCGCCTTCGAGGAGCATCACCTGCACGTTCCTCACGGCTGCTTCGACTCGAGTCCCCGCGTTGCGGACTACATCGAGCGTCACACCCGGCGGTAGCTGTTCCGAACGAACGCGCTCCACCCTCTCGAGAATAGCGTCGGCGACGGTCGTCGTGCTGTACCCTTGCGACTTCTTGATGTCTATGCCGACCGCTTCCTCGGAATTGAAAAGAGCAAGCGTTCGCTGCTCTTCCGTACCGTCGAAGATCTCGGCGACCTGGCCGAGCCGGATCAGCTGTCCGTTGCGCTCGGAAACGACCAGCTGCTCGAACTCCTGCGGGGATTCCATGCGCCCGAGCAGCCGGATGGATTTCTCGTCGAGAGCTCCGATCACGCGGCCCACCGGAGCAGCGAGATTCTGTGCTGCGAGCGCCTGCACGACTTCGCTCACGCTCACGCCGGCCGCCTGCAACGCGTCCGGCCTGAGCTGCACGGTGAGCTCCCGCTCCTGCTTGCCTAACACCGTGACTTCGGCCACGCCAGGAAGCGATCGCAGCTCCCGTGTGATGGCCGGATCGGCCAGCCGCGACAGCTCGGCGGCCGTCAGCCGCTCGGACGACAGCGACAGCGACACGATCGGCCGGTCGGTGTCGTTGAGCTTCCTGATGATCGGCTCTTCCATCTCCTGCGGGAGATCGGAGCGGATTGCCGAGACTGCATCACGGATGTCCTGCGTGGCTTCCTGCAGCGGCTTCTCGAAGACGAACTCGATGAGAATCATCGCGAACCCGTCGGCGGCGCTCCCCTGCATTTTCTTCACACCGCTGATCGAGGCGATCGCTTCCTCGACCGGATCCAGCACCTCGTTCTCGACCACCTCCGGCGAGGCGCCGGGATACACGATCGCCACCGACACGAATGGCGGCGCGACTTCGGGGAACTCGTCCGTTTGGAGACGCAACAGCGCGAACAGCCCGAACACCACCAACGCCAGCATTGTGACGACGGTGATCAGTGGCCGCTTGATCGCAAAATCGGAAATGAACATGCCGGCTCCCCTCGCCTGGAGCGGGGCTTTGGTTATTCGTTAGGTTACTAACGCTGCGATGTGGTCCGCGGTTGATCGGCGACCGCTCGAACCCGCACCGGTGTGCCGGGCGCAATTCCCTGCGCCGCACCGAGCAGAAGCGTATCCCCCGCCGACAGGCCGCTGGTGATCTCCACGCGGTCGGTCGCCTCATCGCGAAGCCCAATCTCTACCTCCACCCGCGCGACGGCCCCCTGCTCGAGCACGCGCACCACCGGCCGCAGTCCGCGCACGTCGAGCGCGCTCTCCGGAATCACGATGCCGCTACGCGTCTGGCTGGCTACGCGGCCTTCGGCGAACAGACCGCCTACCAGCTGGCCCGCCGTGTTCGGCAGCTCCACCGTGATCTGCACCTGACCGGTGGTGGGATCGGCAACCGGACTGATGCGATCGACGCGCCCGGTGAACACTCGACCGGGGTAACCGCTCACGCTGAATTCGACCGGTGCGCCAACGCGAATCTCGCCCAGTTCCTGTGCCGCCACCGCCGCCTCCATCTTCATTCGCGACGGATCGACGACCGTAAAAAGCGCCCCGCCCGGCTGCACCACGTCGCCGGCCTGAACCACCCGATCGCTCACCACCCCCTTGTCAGGCGCCCGGACCTCGGTGGCGCGAAGCTGCTTCTCGGCCGAGGCCAATCGGGCCTGCGCATCGGCGAGTGCGCCTTCGCTGTTCTGGACGGAAACGCGCTGCTGTTCCTCGACCTGCTGCGCGACGGCGCCTGCTTTCACCAGCGACTCCGTCCGCGTAAGGTCTCGCCGCGACTGTGCCGACATGGCCTCGGCCGTGCGCACCGCGGCACGCGCCGAGAGATAGACATCGCGAATCGCGCGGTCGTCGATGCGAGCGAGCAAGGCACCGTTCGCGACGCGATCGCCCCGTTCAGCGTACGTGCGCACGATCGCTCCCGAAACCTCGGCACGCACCGTCGCCGACCAGTCCGGCTCGAGCGACCCGGATATCGCCGGGCCACTCTTGAGCGTGGTGCTCTCCGCCACGGCAACGTTCTCGGCGCCGATGAGCATGGGTTGAGCCGCGGCGGCGCTCTCGGCGGCCAACGCATCCGTGTTCTGCTGGCAGGCGCTCGTCCCCGCCAATGCGATTATGACCGTTATTGCTCCGCGTCGCGACAGACGCGGCCTGATTCGAGTTCCGACCGTCATGGTACGCCCGCTCCGAAGCTTTCCTGGGTTGCAGCTGCCGTCGTCGCCTGACGCGGCCGCTGTTGAGATTGACCCTCCGATCCGCTGGGGACGCCAACCGGCTGGCCACCGGCCGCCGCTGCCCGCGTGCCAGCTCCGAGCGGCAGATCGCGCAGCAATGCCACGCGCACGCGCGCTATCGCCCGGTCTCGCGCAGCCAGCGCCCGGTTCGCCTGCGCCTGTTGCAGCAGTATTCGCGAATCGGACAGCTCGGTCTGCGTCGAGATTCCTTCTCGGTACCGCACTTCCGCGATCTGATAGGCGCGGCTCGCCTGGTCGACCGTTCCCGCACTTGCCCGCCACTGCGACTCCGCCGCTTCCAATTCCGCAAGCGCGCTGCGGGTGTCGAGTTGCGCAAGCTCTTCAACCTGGTCCAGTCGCAACCGTTGCTCCGCGAGATCTGCCTCGGCAACCAGCACGTCGCCGCTGATCCGACCGCCGGTGAAAATGGGAAGGGCGAGGCTCACCCCCACGTTCCAGTTCGATCTGAAGTCGCTCCACCCAGGTAGTCCGCTCACC
>JBGTNB010000517.1:0-2493 GCA_041743285.1 Gemmatimonadaceae bacterium | reverse complement strand
CCGGTGCCGTCGCCTCCCTCATTCGCCGCGCGACCGCGGGAAGTGCGAACGACCTCGCCTCCCGCCTTGTATGCCGCCTTCCCTTCGGCGATCCGGCGCTCGAGTTCGCCGCGCGCATCGTGCGCGGCCTGGCGGCCCGCGCGCACCGCCTCCGACGCCTGACGCTTCTTGATCTCGATTGCCGTCCGGGCCGTATCGATGCGGTCCTCGACCGTTCGACGAGCCTCGTCATAGCGATCGACGACTGCATCCTGCACCTGCTCGGCGGTTTCACGTGCCCGCTGACCTGCCTGTCTTGCGCGGCGACGAATTTCGCGGCGCGTCTCAGGCCCTGACTGGGGGGCAAAGAGAAGGGCGAGTGCCGCTCCCATCGCCAGCCCCCATGCGAACGAGCCGACCCCACCACCCTGCCGCTCGATGATCACTACCGCGTCGTCTTCGTCGTAGTCCTCGTAGCTCATTACTGCCTCCTCAGGCTCAACGTCGTCCCTTTCCAGTAGGCTTGCGTTCACGCGATTTTGAGGCCGCCTTTTTTCGGGCAGCTGGAGCGCCCGCGGGTGCGTCAGGCTCGGGCGACTTCTCCTGGGCCTTGGGCTCGGGCGCCACCGCCAAGCCGTCGGCCGAACCATCCAGCATGGCCAGCAGCTCGGATCGCATGTCGCGTTCCGACATGCCCGCGAGCTTGGCGGCACGCTCGAGCTTTCCTCCCGCGTCGGCAAACTTTCTGAGCACGACGTGGCGGCGCGCTTCGCTTACGGTCGAACCGGCCGGAAGAGTGACCACCGCGGTGGAGCCCGAGTTCCGAATATGGCGCGGCATCAGGTCGTTGGCGGTGATCTGCCCACCTCGCGACATGATCACGGCACGTTCTACCGCATTTTTGAGCTCGCGTACGTTACCGGGCCACTCATACGATACGATCCAGTCCCATCCATCATCCGTGAAGCCGGTGATGTTTTTCTGATTCTCCTTCGAGAAGCGCGCCAGAAACTCAGTCGCGAGTAACTGCATGTCGCCCATGCGTTCCCTCAACGGCGGCAAATACAGGTCCACGACCGCAAGTCGATAGTAGAGATCCTCGCGCAGCTGATTGTCGGCGATCGCCTCCTGCACATCCTGGTTGGTCGCCGAAATGACGCGTATGTCGACGGCAATCTCCTTCTTGCCACCCAACCGTCGCACCGTTCGCGTCTCCAGCGCGCGCAAGAGCTTGACCTGGATGTCCGGCGCCATCTCCGCGACTTCGTCGAAGAAGATGGTACCACCGCTCGCCATCTCGAACGCACCCGGCTTCTCGTTCGTCGAGCCGGTGAAGGCCCCCTTCTCGTGGCCGAACAGTTCGTTCTCGAGGATGTCCTTCGGAAGGGCGGCGCAGTTCAGGGCGAAAAAAGGTCCTTTTGCACGGTCGCTCTTGTTATGCAGGGCGCGGGCAACGAGCTCCTTTCCGGTTCCGGACTCTCCGAGAATCAGGACGCTCGCGGTGGAGGGCGCGACCGCCTCGATCATCCGATAGATCTCGCGCATCTGCTCCGACTGCCCGGTAAGATCTCCGAAGTGGGTGAACTTCTCGAGCTTGGACTCGAGCACGCGATTGGCCTCGCGCACCGTGTACTTCTCCATCGCCTTCGGCATCAACGCCTTGAGCCGCGTGAGCTTCTCCGCGTCGAGGGGTTTTTCGACGTAATCATAGGCGCCGGATCTCATCGCCTCGATCGCGCTGTCCACCGTTCCCTTGCCGGTGACAATTATGCATTCGGTGGCTATCCCGGCACTCTGCATCTCCTTAAGAAGCGCGATGCCATCGAGCTTGGGCATCATCAGATCGGCCAGCACCACGCCGTACGCATCGCTCGTCAGCAGACGGAGTGCCTGCTCACCATCATGCGCGACGGCTACGTCGTAGCCCTCGTCTTCGAGGACGGCACTGAGCCCCGCCGTGATCTTCTGCTCATCATCGGCGATCAGAATCTTCGCTTTCTGCATTCCGCTCCCTTATCCTAACGTGTCGCTGCGTCATCACGCGGCATGCGCAGCGCTATGCCGTGAGGCACGGCTTGCACCGCAATTCCGCAGGCTTCGATGGAGCCTGCCAGACCGTCCGGCAGAACGAATTCGTTTTTCCCTACCACCTCCACCATCACCGCGTCACGCTCGTAGACTGTCTCGCACCGCACGGCCTCGCCACCTTGCACCGCTTCGAACAGCACCGCCGCCAGCGCACCGCGAACCGCGTCCCCGGCAAGCGGGACAGTCGGCGCCACCGAGTCGGGCAGCGTCACTTCCAGCGAGCCGCCGTGCGCCAATGCCACTGCGCGCGCCAGCGTCGTGATGGGGACCAGTGCACTGCTCACATCGACAGGCACGCGCACCGGGCGCGCGACCGCCAATAGCGCGTCCGTCAACCGAATCGCTACTCCGAGCTCGGCCGCCGCTGCCTCGGCGAAGCCGGTGAGTGAAACCACATCGCTGTTCGCCCGGCTCACGCGCCCCCGC